>DATENN010000042.1:0-3164 GCA_035275045.1 Pyrinomonadaceae bacterium | reverse complement strand
TGACCGCTCAGACAATGGCATCGCTGATTTTCACTTCCGGCACAACCGGACGGCCAAAAGGTGTGATGCTTTCGCATCGCAACCTCACCAGCATGGTTTCCATGCTGTCCTCAGTGTTCGACATGACCACTAAAGATGGCGTGCTGTCGGTGCTGCCGCTGCATCACACATTTGAATTCTCAACCGGATTTCTGACGCCGCTAAGCCGCGGTGCACAAATCACGTACCTGCCGGAGCTGACCGGCGACGCACTCGCGCGCGCAATCAAGAACGGCCATGTGACGGGCATGGTTGGTGTGCCTGCGCTTTGGGAGCTTTTACATCGGCGCATTAAGAACAGGCTGTACGAGAGCAGCGATTGGATCGGACGAATCGCTGATTACGTCATCAAAGCCAACGCGTGGTTACGCGATCGAACGCCGCTGAATTTGGGACCCATTGCTTTTTATCCGATTCATGAAGGGCTCGGCGGCCGCATTCGCTACTTCATCAGCGGCGGTTCAGCGCTAAGCGAAAAGATTCAAAAAGATTTTCAGGGACTGGGCTTTACGATCCTCGAGGGTTACGGATTGACCGAGGCGTCGCCGGTGTTGACTGTTACGCGTCCCGAAAATCGCATGCTGACCGGCAGCGTCGGGCGCCCTTTGCCAGGCGTCGAAGTAAAGATTGCCGATCCGGATGCGAACGGCGTGGGCGAAGTCCTGGCGCGTGGTCCAAACGTGATGCTCGGTTATTACTCGGATGAAGACGCAACTCGCACCGCCCTTGTTGAGCGCTGGCTTTATACAGGCGATCTGGGCCGGCTCGACGACGATGGAAATCTTTTCCTGGTTGGCCGCTCAAAAGAGATCATTGTCGACACGAATGGGAAGAACGTCTATCCCGATGAGCTTGAAGAGATTTACGAAAATTCGCCCTATATAAAAGAGCTCAGCATTGTCGGGCTGGCAGACGGCATTGGTGAAAAAGTAGCGTGTCTGGTGGTGGCTGATGACGAATACGACATCGCACTATCGCGCTGCGAATTGCGCCGCAAGGTCGAAGAGCATTTCCGCGAAGTATCCGCATCACTTCCCTACTACAAACGCGTCAAGGTGCTGCACTTCACCGACATTGAGTTGCCGCGCACCGCCACTCGAAAGGTGAAACGAGCAGAGGTCGTCCAGATCCTTCAGTCGCTGGAAGACACAGAAAAGTCAGCGATGCCGGCCAGCGACGATGGCTCGAGTGATGCGGACAGTCGCTGGTTAATTGGCATTGTTGCGGGAGTTACAAATCGTTCCCGCGATGAAATCACGATGAAGTCGCGTCTGTCCGATCTCGGCTTCGATAGCCTGATGTTTGTCGAACTGGCGGCGGCGGTTGAAGCGGCAGGCGGTTCCATTTCCGCGCCGGAGCGATTAAATGAAGTTCAGGACGTGCGCGAGCTTGAAGGCGTTGTCAGCAAACGTCCCGGCGCGGCCGATCGGAGCAATAAGCGCGTCGAAGCTACGCGGGACGAAGACGACGAGATTCGCGTGCCGTCATTTGTCCGCGTAGTTGGCAATAAAGCCGGCGATGCTTTACAGCATCTCTTCTATGATCAATTCCTGGACACGCATTACGAAGGGCGCTCAAACATTCCGGCGCACACCAATTTCATCGTCGCGGCAAACCATTCATCGCACCTGGACATGGGTCTGACGAAGATGGCGCTCGGCGAAGCAGGTAAAGACATGGTGGCGCTGGCGGCCGCAGACTACTTTTTCGATAACAAGTATAAGCGCGCTGTAATGGAGAACTTTACGAATCTGGTGCCGATGGAACGGACCGGATCGTTGAGGCAATCATTGCGTCACGCCAGTTCGTTTTTGGATCGAGGCTACAACGCCTTAATCTTTCCTGAAGGCACGCGTTCGCTAACCGGCAAGATGGCTGATTTCAAACCCGTCATTGGTTATCTCGCGTTGCACGCGCGTATCGGGATTCTGCCGATTTATCTCGAAGGCACGCATGAAGCGATGCCGAAAGGTTCTACCATCCTGAAAGGTCGAAAGATAAGCGCGCGTATTGGCCGTTACCTGGCCATCGAAGAACTCGAAGCGCTGACGAACGGCATGCCGCGCGCTGAAGCGTACCGGCTCATCGCCGCTCGCGTGAGGCATGACGTGGTTAACTTGCGCGATCGCACGCGCCTAAAGTTCGACGCGAAAAAGTTACGCGCGCAGTGGAAAGCGGAACGACGCGCTGGGATCGAGCAGCGCGAGCTGGTTAGCTAGACGAACCCTTACAAATTTAGAGTTTGTGCCACCAAATGCCGACCAAGCCCTCAACTAAACGGACCGCGCGCATCACGCCATCAACGACAACGACTAAACGCCGGGCTGCGATCGAAAAGCGCCCGCGCGCCACGACACTGATCACCGGCGGCACTGGTTTCCTGGGATCGCATCTCGTGCGACAGCTCGTAGCCGACGGTGAAAAAGACATCCGTGTCATGGCCACATCGATTCCTGATTCCATTGTTGGTCTGGGCGTAGAAACGTTCGCGGGTTCGATTACGAACGAAAAGGAAGTAAAGCAAGCGGTCGAAGGCATCACGCAGATTTACCATCTGGCCGGAAAGGTTTCGCGCGAACGCGACGATGCACGCGAAATGCATAAGGTGCACGTCGAGGGAACGCGTTTGCTATGCGATGCGGCGGTGGCAGCGGGCGTTAAAACGATCGTACTCGCCTCAACAAGCGGCACCATTGCTGTTACCGAAGATGGTGAATTGACGCCGGACGAGTCATATCCGGTTCCGCTTGAAATCATTGCGCGTTGGCCCTACTACGCGAGCAAGGCATATCAGGAGATGGCGGCGTTGGAGCGGTTCAATGGCAAGGGACTGCGCGTAGTAATCATGAACCCAAGCTTGTTGCTCGGGCCTGAAGACGAACGTCTGAGTTCGACCAAAGTCATCTTAGATTTTATGGCGCGCAAGATTGGCGCGGTGCCGACCGGAGGTTTGAGTTTTGTGGATGTTCGGGACGCTGCCACCACTTTCCGCGCCGGAATGAAAAAGGGGCGTCACGGCGAGCGCTATTTAATGGGAGCTGCGAACTGGACGTTCTCGAAATTCTTTGGCCGGCTTGAGCGCCTGACAAAAATCTCAGCACCGAAAATCGCATTGCCATCTAAAT
>DATENN010000041.1:0-2345 GCA_035275045.1 Pyrinomonadaceae bacterium | reverse complement strand
TCTACCTGCATCCGATATCTTTTTTGATCCATTAGCGCTGCCAATCTCAACCGGCATTGAAGAAGACCGCCGCAACGCGCTGGAAACTATTGCCGCAATCCGGCGGATAAAAAAGGAATTGCCTGGCACTTTTACCATTCTTGGTGTCTCGAACATTTCATTTGGTCTCAGTCCGGCATCCCGAATCGTTTTGAATTCAGTATTTCTGCACGATGCAGTCGAAGCCGGCCTCGATGCCGCAATCGTAAACGCAAGCAAGATCGAGCCACTGAATCGTATCGGCGACAAGGAGCTGAAAGTCGCGCGCGAGCTGATTTACGATCAACGCCAATTCGAGGGCGAGGTTTGCACCTACGATCCGTTAACCGAGTTCACCAAGCTTTTCGAGGGTGTCACCGCTAAATCGAGCAAGAAGGCTTCGAAAGGCGAAACGGTCGAAGAGCGTCTGAAGAATCACATCATTGACGGTGAAAAGATTGGACTCGAGGATGAGTTACGCGCCGCGCTTAACAGTTATTCGGCGCTCGACATAGTGAACAACATCCTGCTCGAAGGTATGAAAGTCGTCGGCGATCTCTTCGGGAGCGGCCAGATGCAATTGCCCTTCGTACTCCAGTCAGCGGAGGCAATGAAGGCGGCGGTCCGTTTCCTCGAGCCGTTTATGGAGAAGAAAGGCGGCGCAACTACGAAAGGCACAATGGTGCTCGCGACCGTGAAGGGCGACGTGCATGACATCGGAAAAAATCTTGTGGACATCATCCTCACCAACAACGGGTACAAAGTGATCAATCTTGGAATCAAACAGCCGATCGAGGCGATTCTGCAGGCCCACGACGAACATAAGTCCGACGCGATTGGGATGAGTGGGCTGCTCGTGAAATCGACGCTGATCATGAAAGAGAACCTTGAGCTCATGAACGAGCGAGGTATCAACGTGCCCGTCGTGTTGGGTGGCGCGGCGCTCAATCGCAGATACGTCGCTGAAGATTTGACGCCCTTATATAAAGGACAACTGTTCTACGCGCGGGACGCTTTCGCCGGACTCCACACAATGGACAAGCTCTCAGGCAACGGCAGGCAGGAACCAGCCACGACTGCCAAATCTGCGGCTGCTGTAGTGGAAGTTGCCGACGATAGCGAAGATTTGGTGGGTGAAGAAGCGAAACTGGGTATTCGTAAATCGGCGAAGCGCGCCGTTGAAGTTGGTGACACAGCTCATACTAAGCGTTCGGCGCTCAACGAAACGGCAACGATTCCGCGGCCTCCTTTTTACGGCTCGCGTGTGGTTGAAGACATTCCTCTCGACAGCGTTTTCAATTTTGTAAACGAGACGGCGCTCTTCAAAGGCCAGTGGCAATTCAAGCAAGGGCGAAAACCGGCGGATGAATATCAGGCATTTGTTCGCGATACAGTGCGGCCGATTTATGAGGAGCTTAAGGAGAGAAGTAAGCGCGAAAAGCTGCTTACCCCGAAAGTCGTTTACGGATATTTCCCGGCGCAATCGGAAGGGAATGACCTGATCGTTTACGAAGACGACCAAAAAACCGAACGCTTGCGGTTTACTTTTCCGCGCCAGCCATCAGGTAAGTATCTCTGTCTGGCGGACTTTTTTGCATCACGTGAATCAGGCCGAATGGATGTGGCTGCGTTTCACCTGGTGACTATGGGCCGGCGGGCGAGCGAGTATTCTCACGAACTTTTCAAGAACGACAGCTATGCAGATTATCTGTACTTTCACGGTCTCAGCGTTGAAGGTGCGGAAGCACTGGCAGAGTTTTGGCATAAACAAATTCGCGAAGAGTTGGGAATCGCGGGGACCGACGCGTCAGATGTGAATAAACTTTTTCGCCAGCAGTACCAGGGCTCGCGTTTCAGCTTTGGGTATCCGGCATGTCCCAACCTCGAGGACCAGACTAAGCTTTTTGAGTTGCTCGAACCCAGCCGCATCGACGTTCAGCTAAGTGAAGAGTTTCAGTTGGAGCCAGAACAATCCACTTCCGCTATCATTGTTCATCATCCGGACGCGAAATACTTTTCTATCGAGTAGTCGACACTGAGTCCAAAGTTCAATGTCCAAAGTTCAAAGTCCGCCGCCGCACGTTGCCTCGCACAACGATGCAAACGCGACCCGGACCGACCCGCGGCTTTTGACTGTGACCGAGGATCGCTTTCCGGATCCGGCGCCGGAAGAGTTTGCGGTATTGTCTCCATTCGAACGCTTCGCTTTCCGGCTGGTGCGCCGCATGAACCGGGGCAACTGGAAACGTTTCTGGACCTGGTGTCAGAAAGTTTTCGGCGCCGGCTGGATTCATCTCTCAACCTACAATTTGATGAAGGTTTACGGG
>DATENN010000040.1:0-2970 GCA_035275045.1 Pyrinomonadaceae bacterium | reverse complement strand
GGCATCGTTATTACGAGATAGGTGACGCAGCCCTCATTTGGAAAATGCCTGAATTCGATCTTGCGGATTCGCAGGTCAACGAACTAATGGATAAAGCCGCCAAGCAAAAGGCACTGATACTCGACTTACGTGGGAACCATGGCGGCAGTGTGCCGATGTTGCTGACATTGATTGGCAATCTTTTCGATCACAATGTCACTGTGAGCCAGATGCAACGGCGCTCGGAAAAGAAACCGCTGATTGCCAAGTCGCGCGGCAGCCGCGCGTTCGCCGGCAAAGTGATCGTTCTGATCGACAGCGCATCCGCGTCAGCATCTGAAGTGCTGGCGCATGTGATTCAGCAGGAGAAACGCGGAACCGTCATCGGTGATTTGTCATCCGGACAGGTGATGGTCGCCAAAAATTATGATCACCAATTCGGCCAGAACCTTTTGATCTATTACGGCATGTCGGTAACGGATGCTGATTTGTTGGATGCTGACGGCAAGTCTCTGGAAAAGGTCGGCGTCACTCCGGATGAAACTATGTTGCCAACGCCGGCTGATCTGGCAGCCAATCGCGATCCCGTGTTGGCCCATGCCGCTAAACTTGCAGGAATTGAGATGAGTCCGGAAAAAGCAGGCCAGATGTTTCCCGTGGAATGGCGCAAGAATTAGCTGGTTTGCTGCTTTTGAGCTGCCGGCTCGGTTTCCGAATCAGGCGCGGGCGGTCTTTCGCCCAGCACTACGCGAACGTTATGTGTTTGTCCGTCGTCGACTAACGTGATTTCATCGGTGGCCTGCACAGCGCCATCAAGCTCAACGGTGGCGACCCCGCGATTTATCGCCACCGGGTTCTCAACCTTGATTCGGTATACGGTCTTCTCGCGCCGGTAGACAATTTCAAAATCTCGCCACCAACGAGGTACGCACGGATCGATGCGCAGTCGCGTACCCTGCAACTTGAACCCGAGGATCGATTCGAGGCCGGCGCGGTACATCCAACCGGCAGATCCCGTGTACCAGGTCCAGCCGCCGCGCCCGGTGTGCGGCGGAACTGCATAAACATCGCCAACTGCGACATAAGGTTCCACTTTGTATTTGTGCAAGCCGGCGCGCGTCGACGAATGGTTCACTGGATTTAGCAACGAGAACAACTCGCCCGCTCTTTCGCCATCGCCCAGCATCGCGAATGCAATCAAGGTCCACAGCGCCGCGTGCGTATATTGCCCTCCGTTTTCGCGGACGCCGGGAACGTAACCTTTGATGTAACCGGGATCGAGCTTGCTCTTATCAAACGGCGGCGTAAACAGGATCACTAAACCGTCGCCGCGCCGGATCAAATACTCTTCAACGGCCGCCATCGCTCGGACGGAACGATAGCTTTCCGCGGCGCCGGAAATGACTGACCACGATTGCACGATCGAATCGATGCGGCACTCATCATTCTGCGCTGAGCCCAGCGGCGTGCCATCGTCAAAATATGCGCGCCGATACCAGTCGCCATCCCAACCACTTTCGGCCAGCGCTTTCTTCAATTTTTCAAGATGCTCGCGGTATTTTGCGGCGCGATCTGTTTCTTTTCTCGCTTCACAAAAAGGAACAAAGGCGGCCAGTGTCGTATAAAGAAACCATCCTACCCAAACACTTTCCCCCTGGCCGAGTTGGCCCACGCGGTTCATACCATCGTTCCAATCTCCGGACCCCATTAACGGCAGACCGTGTTTGCCAACCGACAGACTGCGATCGAGAGTACGCGCGCAATGTTCGAAGACACTGGCCGACTCTTTGGAAACCTGAGGCTGCATGTACGCTTCCTGTTGTTCAGGCTTTAGCGGCTCTTGTTCAAGGAATGAAACAGTTTCGTCCAGCAGCGAAAGATCACCGGTAACGTTCAGATAGAATGAAGTCACGAACGGCAGCCAAAGCAGATCATCTGAAAAGCGAGTTCGCACCCCGCGGCCGCTCGGTGGATGCCACCAATGCTGCACGTCACCTTCTTTGAATTGATGGCGACTGGCGCGGATGATCTGTTCCCGCGCGATGGTTGGGCTGCTGTACACCAACGCCATCACATCCTGTAATTGATCACGGAAACCGAAAGCGCCGCCTGATTGGTAGAAAGCTGTGCGCGCCCAAACGCGACACGACAGGGTTTGGTAAAGCAACCAGCGATTTAGCATTGTGTCGAGTGCAGCGTCGGGCGTTCGCACTTCAACGGTGCCAAGCAACTGGTCCCAATGATTCAACACACCTTCAAACGCTTCGTTAACCACAGAGGCATTCGTGAACTTCTCGGCCAGTTGTCGTGCTTCGTCCTGAGATTCGCCTTCCCCTAATACAAAAACCAATTCGCGCGCCTGGTGTGGCGCCAGCTCGATTGTGGTTTGCAACGCGGCACAAGGATCGAGTCCGGCTCCGTCACGTCCGGCCAGACCCGTGCGACGCAAAGCGGCCGGTTGGTCATACGCACCGTTGCGCCCGAGAAATTCTTTGCGATCACACGTGGCGCTGGTGATCTTTTCGTTCGTAGCAATAAACGCAACGCGACTGGCAAACTCGTTATTGAAAGGGTTCTTTGCGAAAATCGTTTGAGTTTCAGGATCGATTTCCGTAATCAAATAAGGCGCGGAACTTGAACGTTGTACGCCGAGGACAACCTCGTTATAAAAAGTGATCGTGAGTCTGCGCTTGCGAGCGGTGCGGTTACGCAATCGCAACAGCGATATTTTCACTGGCCCGTCAAGCGGAACGAACAACAACAATTCCTGCGAGATGCCATGGCTCACGTGCTCAAACACGGTATAACCCTGCCCGTGACGGATCATGTAAGGCTCTGCTTCACGAATCGGCAACGGCGTCGGCGTCCAGACTGTACCGGTGTCTTCGTCGCGCAGATAAACAATCTCGCCCGGCGTATCGCTGACTGCGTCGTTCGACCACGGGGTCAACCGGTTTTCACGACTGTTCACGGCCCACGTGTAACCGCCTC
>DATENN010000039.1:0-5535 GCA_035275045.1 Pyrinomonadaceae bacterium | reverse complement strand
TCGCATTGGCCCGGCAGTATGTTTTCGTTAGGCTCGGCGAAACTCGTGGCTGTGTCCATCGGCAAGTCAAAACTCTGTTGCTCAAAGGCGCGCCGCGCCTGGACTCCATAAGAGCCCGGCATACCCGGGGCCGAGCTTGCCGCTTTCACAATCCAGGCACTGCCATTGCAACTATCAGCAAACATTTCACCGGTGATTGAAAAGCCGGCGGGCATAGTCGCGCTCTTGCACAGAATGATCAGTCCCGTTTGCTCGTCGATGTGTGGCGCGCTTTGCACTTTTGGTGGCGCCGCCTTTTCAGCCGAAGCTACGCGTCGTTTCTGCGCGAACGAAGCGAAGGCCGACAGGAAAACCAGGCAAGTGATGGCCAGCACAAATGGCAACGAAATTCTTGAAGACACGTGCAAATCTTTGAGGAGTTTCATAACAGACCTTTCGAGGAGATGGGGTGACCAGTTAGCGGAGTGGTGAGATAAGGGAGCGGCTTCGAGACGGCCGCAGGACTCAACCACTATAAAAGCCCGAAAACAGCGCCGTCAACAAGTTTTCCCTGTCGACATTTTTAATACAAAAGGTCTTGTAATTCGCTTTTTGACATTTCCTGCCACAAGCGACTTGGTTGCGGTGTTTTCAATTCGTAACGCCGAATTCCCAGCCCAAATGAGGTTCTCCATGCCAAAGAATGTGCAAGTTTTAATGCGGCTTTTCGTTAGCCTCGCTTTTCTCGTCGTCATCGTCGGCTGTAATGCAGCCGCGGCGCAGACCGAGGTTAGCGGCGAATGGACCGGTTCGCTCGACCAGCCGAACATTCATAAGGAAAAGCGTAGGACCGAAAAACCCGACAGCAATATTGACGAACAGGAAGTTGAAGACTCAGTCAGCGATGTCACAGACACGGCAAAAGGCGACCGGCTTTATCTGAACTTCGAACGGCGATCCAGCTCCAACAGTCACAATATGTTGGGCCATACGTTCGCGTTCAGCGAACTTCAAGGCTTGACTCGCGAGCAGGTGGAACGTGGTGGACCGGTGAAGTTCAGTCTGGCGAGGGAGGCGGGCACTATCAGTTGCGAAGGTTCCTTTCAAAATCGTAAAGGGAGCGGCACATTTCGCTTCACTGCGAACGCATCGTTTATCAGTGCGATGAAGAGTCGCGGGTTCGACTTTGAAAAGACTAATTCGCGCTGGGGACACGGCGACGAACCCGAGGACAAGTTGTTTTCGGCAGCCGCGCTCAACGTCACGACTGCGTTAGCTGACGATCTACTCAGTGTCGGACTGGGTAAACTTGATGTCGACGATCTGTTTAAGGCGGCCATCTTCAAAATCGATTCAAAGTTTGCCAGTGAGATGAAGGCGTCCGGTTTTCCGAATCTCGATATGGAAGATCTGGTCAAGGCGCGGATCTTCAAGATCGACGCAGCCTTTGTTACTCAAGTCATGCAGATGGGTTTCGCGCGCGAGTCGTTTGAAGATCTCGTGAAAATGCGCATCTTCAAAGTGACGCCTGAGTTCATTGCGATGGCACGGGGTGAAGGTCTCACTAACCTGTCCGTCGAAGAGCTGGTTAAGATGAGAATCTTTAAGATCGATAGCGACTTCATTCGCAAAGCCCATGCTGAAGGCGTGCCGCTCGATGTCGAGCGCTTGGTTGAGAGGCGAATTGGCGCGCGCCATCGGGAAGAGTAGGCAGGAGCAGTAGTTACGAAGCAGGAAGCTAAGGTGTTTCGCTTCCTGCTTTTTTTCTAGTTCACTATGGACCGTCGGTTGCTGGCTCCGGCCTCCTGCTCCTGCCCATCCGCCTATTGATTCCGCCATTCAGGAACGCGGCCCGGTGTCCATGGTGCTCCCGCAGCTTCCATTTCTTTCTCCAACCGCGCCAGATCCACTTCGATCAACTGGCGCAACTGGCCCAGAGTTACTTCAAAGTCCTGGGCCGCGGCGTTGTATTGATTAATCTGCGTCTGCGTTGGTCTCGCGATCGCAGTCCGTTGCGAACCAACGATGTCGCCAACCCGTTCGGCTATAGACGGCGGCAGGTTAATGTTACGGGCGCGTAACGCCGCATCTCCCCTTAACGCTCGTAATATCTCGTTCGTCCTCTTATCCAGCGAAGCCGCATCGTCTAAAAGGCGATCGCCAACTGCAGGCGTATCCAGCAACGCGCGACGAATCAATGCCAATCGCGGCTTTAATGCGTTCGCCGCGTCCAGCGCGCCTTGAACCGCGCGCTGCAGCCTTGCTGCCTTGCGCTGGAACTCCACCAACGCCACGCGATCAGCAGGCGTCATATTTTCCTGGCCTTCGACGATGATGCGAAAGTCCTGCGGTGTTCCGATCGGTGTCATCACTCCGCCGACGCGACGAGCGAACGAAACTTTATAATTGCCCGGCATCACCAATGGACCACCCGGAGGATCGCTGAACGGATCTTCCGTTTCCGGATTTGCAGGCGGCGGCAAAGAGGCAGGCGGATAACGCAGGTCCCACGAAACTCGTTGCATGCCGGCGGTGACGGGACCGGTCAGGCGGCGAACGACATGACCGTCAGAATCCGAAACCGTGATGATGATCGACGGGGCTTCTTCCTCTTCTTCGGCACTGAGTTGCGCAGGGCTCGGCAGCGCGACGACGCCTTTCTTCTCTGCTTCCTTTTCAGCGGCCTGCCGTTTCGCCTTACTGGTTTTCAATTCTTCTTTTAAGTAGTAAGTGAACGTCGCGCCGAAGGCAGGATTTTCGGCGATGTAAAACGACTCGCCTTGAAAACTTTTGCCGCGACCACCCAGCGGTTGTGACTGGATGTACATCAGCGCATCTTCAACCGGGAATGTCAGCGCTTCCTGTTTCAGCATCTCAGGTGTGATTGAACGCAGCGGCGTGTAGTTGTCGAGAATGTAAATGCCGCGGCCGAAAGTTCCTAACACCAGATCGTTCTCACGTTTTTGAATGGCAATGTCGCGAACTGCAATCGTCGGCAGTCCGCTCTTGAGCTGGATCCATTTTTGACTGCCATCGACGGAAAAGAAGACGCCGTACTCGGTGCCCGCAAACAGCAAATTTGGATTCACGTAGTCTTCGGCGATGGCCCAGACTGGTCCATTCTTTGGCAGGTTGCCGGCGATCGAAACCCAGGTGCGGCCGGCGTCGACGCTCTTCAACAAGTATGGTTTGAAATCAGCGTTCTGATGATTGTCGAACGCTGCATACACGGTGTTGGTGTCGTGGTTCGACGCGGCAATGCGACTTACGTATGACATGTCGGCAACACCGGGAAACTTCTCGAGTCGTCGCCAGTTCCTGCCGCCGTCTTCAGTGACCTGAATTAGGCCGTCGTCGGTTCCTACATAAATCAAACCATCTTTTTTCGGTGATTCAGCCAGCGCCGAGGCGTTGCCGAAGAAAGCGGTCGAGGCATTTTTGGCAACCGCATCCATTCCCCAGACTTTGCCCATCACCGGCAACTTGTCGCGATCGAGTCCGCGCGAAAGTTGACCGCTTACGACTGTCCAACTGTCGCCGCGATCGTCGCTGCGAAACAGTTTGTCCGCGGCAAAATAAAGCCGGGTATGCAAATGCGGGCTGATGATAAACGGCGAGTCCCAATTCCAGCGCAGCGGTTGTTCGCCCCGGCCGACGGCCGGCTGAATGGCCAGCCGCTCTCCAGTACGCTTATCAAAACGAGACAACGCACCATTCTGATATTCCGAATAGATAGTATTCGGATCCTCCGGATCGACTTGAGTGCGAAAACCGTCGCCGCCGAGAGTGACGAACCAATCGGAATTTGTAATCCCTGAAGCACTGCGGGTCCGCGATGGCCCTCCAACATTAAAGTTGTCCTGCGCGCCGCCATAAACATTGTAGAAAGGTGTCGCATTATCAGTAGTCACATCGTAGAACTGAGTGATTGGCAGATTGCGTTTGAACTCCCAGTTCGCTCCGCGATCGTGGCTCTCATAAACGCCGCCGTCGCAACCGACAAGGTAATGGTCCGTATCGTTTGGATCGATCCAAATGTCATGATTGTCAACGTGTTTTGATTTCTCCCCCAGACGGCGCAAGGTCCGCCCGCCGTCATCGGAAACCATCAGAAAGACATTCATCACATAGATACGATCGACGTCTTTGGGATCGGCAACTATGCGCGCGTAGTACATCGCCGTCGCGTCGAATTCGTTGCGCCGTTCCCAACTGCCACCGCGATCGTTTGAACGAAAGATGCCGCCTTTCCGATCCGCAGCTTCGACTGTTGCATAGATTACATTTGAATCGACTGGGGAAATGGCCATTCCTACGCGTCCTAAATCGGTAGTTGGTAATCCGGCTTTCAGTTTGTTCCACGTTGTGCCCGCGTCGGTGGATTTGTAGATCGCACTTTCCGGACCGCCATTAATTAAGGTCCACATATGGCGCCGGCGTTGATAAGCTGCGGCGTAAAGCGTGTCAGGGTTTTGCGGATCGATGACGATTTCGGTGACGCCGGTGTTGTCGCTGATCGAAAGAATCTTTTTCCAGTTCTTGCCACCATCCGTCGTTTTATAGAGCCCTCGATCACCGCCCGGTCCCCACAGCGGCCCCTGCGCCGCGACGTAAACAATGTTGGAGTCTTTCGGATCGATGGCAATGCGTCCGATATGTTCGGAACTTTTCAGACCCATGTTTTTCCAAGTCTTGCCACCGTCGTCGGAACGATAAACGCCGTTGCCGTAGGAAACACTGCGCTGGCTGTTGTTTTCTCCGGTGCCGACCCACACGGTCAGCGGATTTTTTGGATCGAGCGCAATCGCGCCAATCGAGTACGAGCCTTCGCGATCGAACACTGGCGTCCAGGTATTGCCATTGTTAATTGTCTTCCAAACTCCGCCTGAAGCTGACGCCACAAAATAGCGCGCGGAATTGTTCGGATCGACTGCAAAACCAATCACCCGTCCCGAAGTGAACGCCGGTCCAATCGATCGGAATCGCAAGCCATTGAACGTTCCAGTCGACATCGGATCGTTTGGCTTAGGCTCTTCCGGCTTCTCGCCTTCAGCTTTGGTGTCATCTGACTTCTTCGTTTCCTCTTTGGTCGGTTCAGGCGACGCCTGTTGCCTGGCGGCGGCGTCCTGTCTCGCTTTTTGAGCAGCAGCCTTCTCTGCGGCACGCTCCTCCTGAGCAAAAACGCAGGTCGTTGAAGCGATAGCAAACACTAGGAAGAAAAATACAGCGGGCAGACTCAGCAGTTTTGCGTTGTCCGCGGATGAAGTAGGCGTGATTGCAAAAGAGTGCATGAATGAAATTCTCCTGCTTTGATTTGACGATCTGACTGCTGGAATTACCGGAGCGATGCTGCTTGCGATTTTATTATTTCGGCCCGCGTGTCTTAGCCGCGCTTCTTCCCTGCGCGTTGGCTTTTGAGCCGCGCTTTGAATCCAGTCTCAGCCGCGCTTTCACCTTTGCGTCGCTTCGGGTTCATTGACGGAGTTGAAGGTGATGTAGTGCGCGGCGTTACCGCATCGCCGCCAATGTGCTGTTGCGATTTATCAGCACTCATCT
>DATENN010000038.1:0-8038 GCA_035275045.1 Pyrinomonadaceae bacterium | reverse complement strand
CTCATCGCGGCCACTCGTTCCCTGGCATCAGGAATACGGAGCACCACGGGTTCGAGATGCTTGAGAAACAGATACGGCGGTATACCCGGCATCGCTCGTAACTCTGCCAAAAACGGTTCCAGCTTAGCATAGACCGCAACGTGCTCTGTGTTTATGGCATTGAACATCTCGTCGTTGATCGCGCCGAAAACAACGAAGGCCGACGCCATGTCCCAATAAGACGCCACCATCCGGAACTGCGCGCTATGTTCGCTGACCAGAACATCAAGAATGTCCTGGGTGGATTCCGGGAAGAACCGGATCGCAAACCAGTCTCGCGCCTCGCGCATTGTCGGTTCAGACCTCAACTCGTAAAGCTTGAGGATACCCATCATGCTTTCATGTTCCGTGCTCATCTTAAGCTCCTTTGTGCCGTCTCTTTTGCTCAGAACGAATCTTTGCCAAACAAACTGATCGGGTCGGTAGTCTCCTAATTTGAGTTTACTCTGCGTGAAACTCTGCGACCTCTGCGACTCTGCGGTAAATAACTGTTCTGTAAACACTCACCGCCGAGACGCAGAGAGCGCAGAGGAGGCGCAGAGATTTTCAAACTAGGACACTACTGATCGGGTCGTCATCGGAAAAACACTCTCTCACTCCTCCAGTGCCCTTCTCAACGCCGCTCGTGCGAGCAAGCGAGTCGAATCCAGTGTCGGGAGAGGACAATCGTCCGGACGAACGATTAGCGGTATCTCAGTGCAGCCGAGCACCACCGCATCACAGCCGCGCGCCTTCAATTTGTCGGTCACTTCGTTGAAATAAAGTCGTGAGGCTTCCGGAAAGAGGCCGTTGACCAGCTCGTTGAAGATGATGTCATTGATTCTTTCGCGGTCGGCCTGTTCGGGTATTTCTCTCTCAATGCCGAGTTTCTTCAACGACTCAGGATAGACTGGCCCCTCGGTCAAATACCGGGTGCCTAAGATGCCCAGCCGCGCATAGCCCAAACGGCGGGCCTCTTCACCGACTGTCTCGGCGATGTGTAACCAGGGGATCGGTGAGCGCGGAAGCAAGTACGGGAACGCCTGGTGGTATGTGTTGTCCGGACAGATAGCAAAGTCGGCTCCCGCCTTTGCGACCTTGGTAGCAGAGGCGGCCAACAGTTCGCCCACCGCCTCCCAATCGCCCGCCCGAATGTGTGGCATGTGCTCGGCCATCGGCATCGAGTTCATGGTGATCTCGGGGTGATTGTGTTCACCCATGATGGCGGGAGCTTCGATACAGATGGTGCGATAACAGAGTGCCGCGCCCTCAGCGCTACCGGCCACGATGCCGATGTGTTGCGTCACGAATTGTTACCTCCCTTACCGATCGTTCGTAAAAACTCTTCGGAGGAGAGCACCGTCGCAAAACGCGGCAGGATCTTATCAATCACGCAGGAATGCACGCTCTCGTCGAGATCAGCGCAGCAGTCCTTCACAATGAACAGCCGGTAGTCCGCGTATGCCGCATGCAGAGCGGTCGACAGCACCACGCCGCTGGTAGCGATCCCGAACATTACGAGTGTGTCGATTTCTCTGGCCCGGAGTAGCAGATCGAGGTCGGTCCCAACGAACGCATTAACGCGACTCTTGGTCACCACCAGGTCGTTCTCTAGGGGCGTCAGAGCTGCGTGGATAGCGCCGGAGTTGCCGGCGAAGAACTGCTGGTGCTGTGGCGACGTTTTGATCGCTCGCAGCAGCATGTTGCGCGAATGAATCTCAGGCACGCCCGGACGGAAACCAACCTTAACGTGAATGACCGTCATCCCCGCGCGCCGCCCGTGCTCCAGGACTGTTGCAGCGCGAGTAACGAAGCCTTCGTCGTTTGTTGCGTAGACCGAGACGACGCCCGTTTGCAGATCCATGCTGAGCAAGGCGCTGTGAATGGGATCAAATGAGATCGATGTCATCGATAGTTCTCAGCACGCCGTCACTTACTGGACTGAGGCTGCCAGAAGAACAGATGCCATAACCACGACCGCATGTGCAGGAACGTGGTCCGGTTATTTAACCTCAAAACCTACGCGCTGTGTGCTGCTGGACTTGGCGATCCGGTCTCGAACCACGACCTGTAAGTCATAGCGACCGGCGGGCAGATTGGCGAGAGAGATTTCGGCGGCGTATGGCAAACGTGCGACGTCTTGCCCTGTGGTAGAGATGGTGCTGGGCGTGGTGGACAACAGGACATCGTTGCCGCGAAGAATTTGCGTTTGCACGGTAACGTCAGGATTTCCCGTCCCCGCTGCCCCGCGAGCCGCGTTATAAGCAAAGATCATGTAGCGCAGGTGTGACGTGCGAGAAATGCGCGGGTCGACAATGACGCGCAAATTTTCTCCGATACCGGCGCCGATATTCTCTCGTTTATTTTGCACATCGCTGACCCGTTCGTTCAGAATCAAACTACTGAGAGTCAGCTTCCGCGAAGACAAATTAGGTATTTCTATCCACCGCACTGCGCTGCCGATGTTACCGTTCTTCGCATCTCTCGCCGCAACACGAATTTGATAGAGGCCGGGTTTTAGTTTAATTTGATAATTGTGGTAAACGTCTCGGCCTTCTAGCTTCGATAGGGCGGATTGCGAAGCGTCAACGGTCAAGAGGTCGCGGAAGAATCCGGCGCGCTTCCCGTTGGAATCATAAACAAGTCCGAGAATGTCGATGTTCGCCTGCGGTTTACCGCCCTTGTCGGTGCTGAACTCGAGTGCCTCGCTGCTTATTTCCGACGCGACGTAAACCAATATCCCTTCATTAAGCACGTCCAAATAATTAGCGGTCAGCGTTACCGGCAAAGACCTCGTCGAAACGAGCGCGTTGGCGGCAGCGTCCAACTCCACATCGGTTTTCGACACAGGGACTTGAGGTTCTTTGGCCTTCTTGTTGCCCGGGCGTTTCTTTTCATCCAACTCCGCCAGGAAGGTTTTGTCGAAATAGCCTTTCTGCACGCGCACTCGAAGTTCGGGCCGACCCTTGAGCTTCACCTCAATTTTTCGCAGCTTCTCTGACTTGCCGTCTTCGGACACCGGCTGCCACGCCAGCAGATAAAACTGATTTGCCTCGTCGATGGCCTTCGTCAGTCCCGTTTGCAAGTCATTCGTATTCTTTATAAATCGCCCTCCCGTTTCGATGGCCACCAGATTGAGGCCGTCTTGCCTTTCAAAGCGCTCACCGCTTTGAACGCGAAAGCCAACCAACGAAGCGCCGGTTGTTCCCTCGGGGAAACCGGCGTCGAGTCCTTTTGCGTCAATCGAATAGATCACCGCATTGGTGCGTGCTGCCGCATCGATAATGCGCCGCATGCGGTGGGACGAGTCGCTATTTGACGGATCGAGCAGGAACCCGTCTGAAATGAAGAATACAGTCTTGCGCCCGGGCAACTGCGACGAACTGCGAATCGCCTGTTCGAGCGTTGAATATGTTCCGCGATTAATGGCCGCCGCGTTGGACAGGACGGTTCTGGCCCGCGACCGCACCGCCTCGATCTTTGATTCCGGATCGCCGCCTAGTTCATACGCCGTAAATATGTCCGTCACCTGTTTGTCCCATTGGCTGATAAGCAAAGCCTCGTACTCCGACATTGGCGGTGGCCGAGGGTCATTCGCCGATCGCTCTCGAGTAAAATTAAGTTTCGCTACGGCGGCCCGCAAGACTATTTTGTCGTCGGTAAATTGTTGAAGAAAGCCTATCCTCCCGGTAGACGAAACCACCGCAGCGGTATCGCCGAACCTCATTTCCTGGTCGATAAATTTTGAGATTAGTTTCTTAACGCGGGCATGATTCTCTGCATTGAGGTGCAAATCATCCACCACAAAAATTATGTTTCTTCCGCGCGTACTGAGTGGGGGCGGGTTGTTAACGATGGTTTCCGCAGTGCTGCTGTTTTGTTTCCCTTTGGCTTCAACCGCGCGACTCCTGCCCGCTCCACTTTCCTCGAAAAACGAAATTGAAACCGGCTTGCCGTCAACCGTCAGCTGAAAGTCCTCGAGCTTGAGGTTGTTAACGAATTGGCCCTTCTTATCGAAGACCGCCACCCCAGTCTGGATTAGGTCGGTGTTAATTCTGACTACGTCATCTTGTTCTGTTTCTGCCGAGATTATTGGCGGAGTGGACTTTTTCGTGTCCTGCGCAAAGGTGATTGCTGCGCACACGCAAAGCAGTGCGACGATTATTTGAAGTCTGATTGCAGACCTTGAAATCCACATAGGCTACTGAGATGGCATTTTAGCCCTCACAAGTTGGCGAAGCCAGTGAAAATCTGTGGCCGGCATGCCGAACAGTCTACCAAAGGGGAAGTCCGCATCTACGAGTCCTGACCTGTCGGGACAACAGATACTAGCCGCGGGGCAAGCAAGGGCAGCGAGCGCCTCCCAAGGATCAGGGTCCAGCGAGTTGTTATGCTTGCGATGGCGAGAATACTGGGGCGGATTATCTCTCGAATAGCATGCGTAACCTCGCTGCCCTTGCAACTCCTTCAAGGCCAGGAAAGACCTTAGAATAATTGATCCCCATAACATCAAGATCGGCTAAAGCTGCACACGCGTCCGAACTAGGTATTAAGAATTGTGTTAGCGCACTCTCAGCTCCGTCAAAGTTGCTGACATACTCTTCTAAAGTATCAAAAGGAGCCCTAAGTAAAGTGAAGCGTCCCAGTTGGTTTCTCAGCCGGTCATTTCCATACGATGGAATATCGAGAAGCTCAACCCCAAATTCTTTTGACCAAATCTCACTCCTGGTATCCAAACACCAAACAGCTACATTTGGTTCAGGTTGTGGGATCAAGGCTATCCCAGCAAAAGCGAAAAAGGCGGATATGTAAGGGCTTTCAGTCCAGTCGAGTAGCCTGGTAGGAACACCGGAATGTTGGGCTAAAGCTAACCGCGCAACTCTATCAGTCCAGATCGATCTATCAACATCAATTCCTTCCGCCTCCTTTTGGAAAAACGAAATGAATCTCTCGGAGACCTTAACCTTATTCGCTTTGTTTCCACCCACGCCTAAGTACCATCTGTCGAACGAAGACATCAACGGCCAGTTTGCTGAACCATGTCCACGGAAAAGGTAGACGCCCCGGGAAAAAGGTTCCGTACCGAATAAGCTAGTTATGGTTACTGACTTAAACTCTTGCCAACTTTGACAGGGAATAATTCTATGTTGTGCCATAACTTGAGGTCTCCTCTTTGGGGATGTTACTGATGTGCGAAGATATCAACAAACCAGCATGACGTCAGAGTATACCTTCGATTCTTACGCCGGCCGGAGCGGTTTCTTATTCAGACGATACAAAAATATCCATAACAGGAGGGCCAGCGCAACACAAACCAATGCTCCGTACAGGATAACCTTATAAGTACGAAATTCACCGGAGCGCAGCGGCAAGCGCGCTTCGCCAAGCACTCTCAAATCTTCGCCGGCATCAGCCAGTCGATTGGTCCGAGACCCAGGAGAAACGAAGAGAGTGTCATTCAAAGCATCAGCATAAACAAGATAGGTTTCGCCTGCGATAAAGCTGCCGCAAGTACCTTGGAGGGTGTTCGTTGTTGAGATTGTGACTTCCTGGCGATCAACTAGTTTCCAGGACGTTTCAACTGCTAGTTGGACCTCGTGATAAGGCCTATGCCCGCTCCTTCTCGTGCGGGGAGTGTAGCGCGTTGTGACGGTCACCACCCTGCCCACAAATACGGCCGTCGCACGCTGATAAGCATCTTCAGGTGTCATTTCTGAGCCGCAGGGAGGCGAAGGCAACTGCAGCACAACGAAAGCGAGCCAACAGTGAACGAGTGTTAGAGACAACACGGCATCAACGCTCATCGACGAGTCGTGAGACTTCTGGCATGGCTTACGTCAGTGAAGGAAAAGCCTCAGAACGTCAGAGTTGACCGTGGCGCAAACCAATCGCCAATCGGCAATTGGAAATCGGCAATCAGTTCACGCTCCCGCCGCTCCGGTCCAACGATTTGTTCGACGGCGAAGCCTGATTACGGAATGTTGTCGGGCGTTTCCTCATAGTCGTTATTGTACTGGTAGAAAAATACCTCAGGATACTTCGTCGCACGGTCGCGATGAGTCCGTTTGCTGTCTGGACTCCAGATACGCGCGCCGACAGTAAGATCTGGATTGTGACCCAATATTAAGTCAAGGTGATCTCCATGGACGATCGCATGAAGCAAGCCAGGCAATCGCAAGCTCTCGGGCAACTCCTGAGGTTCGAAAAGAGGTTTGCGATTTGGATTTCTTGTTTGTTCGTTAATCAGCTGACGCGCATCCGAGAGGGCGCGACTGGGATCAGCAAAAGCTTCGACGCCTTCCCATCATTCCAATGGAAGAGGTAAACATCGATATCGAGTGGTACGACGGCAAACACCTTTGCCCCTCGCTCCTTCTGAAGTGCTTGCTCTTTCTCGAAGGCAGTGCTGAGTTCCTTGTCGACCCACCAACTCGTTAATGACGCTTCGGAGCAGCAAAGGAGCACCTTGTCCCAAAGCCGAATTCCTCTGTCGACAACGTCGTAGATATTATCCCCGGGAAGTATCTGGTGCTCGTCAAGCCAGCAGCGAATACCGCGGCCCTGCAGAGCATCGTACAGGCGTCGAGCGAATTCTTTGTCGGCATGGCTGTAGCTAATGAAGCAAGAGTAGAACTCGATCGGCTTACCAATCCACGTTCTAAAGACGTCCAGTAATTCCCGATGAACGCCCGCCTTTGTGAAAAACGCGAAGACCTCATCGGCTACGCGATCTGGTTGATGTGCCAGTCCGGCGGCAGTCATCTCCAATGTGTCCGACCCGATTACGCTCGGCGCAACGTGGACGACGTCGGGCAGACCACACGCGCCACTGAGGTCGACAGCACCGATCGTTGTCTTGCCAAAGCGCGCGCCTTCGAATCTGGCTCCCTTAACTGTTACGTCTTGAAGTTCCGCCGAAACCATATTGGCCTCGCGGAGGTCGGTATCTCCAAGATTCGCGTACTCGAATAGAGTGCCATAGAGATTTGTACCTATGAAGTTCGTACCGCGGAGGTCGGCCCCGCGGAGGTTCGCATTGGAAACATCAGTGCGCGAGAATTTCGAACCGCGCAGAATGGCGTTGCGAAAGTCAACGCCCAAGTACATTCCGCAGAAGTGCTCATTTCCGAGTACTCCGAAGTCGCTGGTGAAATCGAGATGCTGCAGATCAGCGCCGATCATAAAGCGCGGGAGGCTTGGAGCGACACCGCGGTTCCGCGCTTCTTCCATTACTTTATGACCTCGCTACGCGTTGGGGTAGTTAGGTCACGAGCACGAGTTCGGGTCATCCGCTACTCCTCAGATGTCTCTTTCATGGTCTGCCCGCCGCCTGTCGCGAGCCCGCCCAACGCTGGAGTTGACGCGGCGGCGCGAGTTCATTCAAGCATCGCCGGACCAGTTATGATGCGAAACACGCTGCCGCCGCTCGCGTCCAACGATTTGTTCGGCGTCTCAGGAAGAAGAAACTACGGCGCGCCAAAGAAATCTTCGACGTAATGCCCTTTTTCTGTCCGCAGACGCTCGTTATGGAACGAGGCAAACCGTTTTCGTTCCGTATCTAACTCAAACACCTCAAAGACATCACGCAACCTTTTGAGGTTCTCGGTCAAAATCTGTTTTAAGCGATCGTTTGCTTCGGGTGAAAACATTCCAAGATCCTTCGGTACCCTCAGAGGTGCGGTCTGTTTGATTAGAATTCTTTCGACCAAGGTCCACATTCGTTCCCGCACGGCAGTGTCGTAAAGTTCGCCATGTTCTTCACCGAGTTGCTCAAGGTCGTAAAGGAATGTAGCCATTGAAGACCAAGCGACCGGAGCATGTTCGTTACCCAAAGTCATGAGGTCGAGACCGACAATCGACGCCGAACGGTTGAGTTGACGCGGCGGCGCGAACTCATTCAACCTTCGCCGCGCCGAGTTTGACGCGAAACACGCTCCCGCCGCTCGCGTCCAACGATTTGTTGGGGCGCATCCGGCAAGCGGTACGAGTTTAGATTTCAAGCAAAGTTGAATCAAACCAA
>DATENN010000037.1:0-7485 GCA_035275045.1 Pyrinomonadaceae bacterium | reverse complement strand
GGCTCGAGCCGTTCAGCCGGCCGCTTTGCCCCCGCGGTCAAACTGTATCTCAACGCGGCTGTATCAGTGCCCGCGTGCAAGCCGACAACTTTCGCCGCGACGTAATCCTGCGCTTTCAACTGAACAGAGTACCGGCCTTCTTCTGATGGGCCGAGCGACGCAGGATTCAGGTTAACAGTTTTGCGCTCCGCCGAGCCGTCCCGGCGGCGTCTAAGCTCTAACTCGACCGAAACATTGTCTAATCTGTCGTTGCTCACGTTCTTTACGGCGCCGCCAAGCACGGTATTGCTCCCCTGAAGCAGCGGTTCATCAACTGCGATGATAGCTTGCGCGGGAAGTTTCGGCTCGACGACAGCAGCGGCCTCAGTCGGATTATTTTGCGCGTGCCGGTTTCGCACATAGGCATAACCGACGAAAACCAATGCCGTGACAACCAGCGCGGCAATAGCAGCCAGAAATTTCAAGCTGGAAGATTCACTGGCTTGAATGAAAACTTCTTCGTGCTCCTCAGTGATCATAACGGGTTATGTTCAGGTAATGCGTAAACTATTGATTATTGCTCTCGGCCCGGAGGTCGCGAGCCGGTTATATTTTCGATGAGCGCGGAGAGAAATTCTTCTTCAGCCAAGCCGGCGGTACTTAGCGTTACCCACTCCGCGCCGGTCGCGCCATCGGTGCGTCCCTCAACCTTTGCATTAACTGAGACATTGGCGCTGGTGCCATCGATCGGTTGCACCTCCACGGTGATCGTATAGCGGCCCCGGGTCCAGCCGCGCGCTGTTGAAGACGATACATCAGCATAACGTCCGAGCTCAGATTGAGTGACGACAGCGCCTTTGATAAACGTGTAGGGTTGACTGACGATGATTCCTTCGGAAGGTTTTGACGCTGCTTCATCAACGATCAAATTCCGGTCGCGCATAACATCAGTCACCGCTTTTAGGATGGCATCGCGTCGCGCAGTGAAGCGGTACGGATTCGGCAGCGGCGGAGGCGCCGGTGTGCGGCCACCACCGAAATCGATTCCTCGGCCGGTACCGACATTTGTTTTCGTCCCGTTGTTGCCTGCCGCGGAGTTAGTCGACGTGTCGCGCACGCGCTCACTGGTTTGATCGACGCCTTTTCCCTGTGCCCACGCCGGAACGCTGAGCAGTAACACGCTCAACAAAGCAAATAAGATTCGCATTTTAAATCACCTTTGAAAGCGACTGACGGTTGCGGGGAATTTCAGGTTTCAGAATAGATTAACGTCTGGGCAAATTCAAGGAATCGTTGGTAGTGCGCTGATTTGAATTCCTCTGTGCAACCTCTCTGGACTCTGTGCCTTTGTGTTAAAGAATTCTCTAGTGGACATCAACCACCGAAGCACAGAAGACACCGAGGAGGCACAGAGTAAAAATGAATTCGGCCACTATCGAATCGCTTTCTCGGCTTGTGCTCTGATTTCGTTTCGTAAGTCAGACTGTCAGTTTGCGTGTGCGTTCGGCCTATCAACAACGCAAGCCAACAGTTTGCCTTCCATATTAGACGCTGTTACTTACCGGCGGCCGCATCACGTTGGGCTTCCCAGTTCCTCAGTGCCTGCACCCCGAGCCCGAAATCGCGTTCGTTGTTATAGAAGTTGTGCGCGCCGTCGTCTCGTGCCGGTTCGCGAACGTAGTACAAGTAATCCGTTGTAGCAGGAAACAACGCTGCTTCAAGTGAGCTCTTGCCCGGCGATGCGATTGGGCCCGGTGGCAACCCTGGGTAAATTCGAGTGTTGTAAGGCGAGCGCCGTTCGACATCGCTGCGATACACCTTGCCGTCGCCACGCCATTTTCCTTCAAGCTTCGAGGCATAGATCACAGTTGAATCAACGCCAAGCGCCATGTCTTTCTTCAGCCGGTTGTAGATTACCGAAGCGATCATGGGTCGCTCTTCGCGCAGTTTTGCCTCAGTCTCAATCAACGAAGCAGTGGTCACGATTTGACGAGGTGTCATGCCCAGGTCGCTCGCTCTTTGCGACCACTCCGGTTTCCATTCGCGGCGGAACCGTTTGATCATCATGTTGATTACCGCAGCCGGTTTAGTGTCGGGAGGAAAGTCATACGTATCGGGAAACAAATATCCTTCAAGGTTTTTCGCGGATGGATCGAGGTCGCTGATGCGCTCGACATCGTTCATTAAAGCTAAAGCTTCACTTGAATCCGACAAGTGAAGTTCCGGAATCTGGGCCATCGCATTCGCGATATCCCATCGCGTCCAGCCTTCAATAACGGTGAGTCGTATCAGTCGCTGTTCGCCCTCTCTAAGTCGTGCCAAAACGGCGAGCGGCGTAATCGGTGAAGGGAAATCGTATTCGCCTGACTTCAGTTCCGAACCCTTTGAGGTCAACTTCAAGTAGATCGTTAGCGGCCACTTATGTTTGATTATCCCTTCGCTCGCAAGCTTATTAACGACAGTAGTCGGCGAAGAGCCGCGCGGTATATCGACGTACTGGCCGTGCTTCGAATGCTTAACCGGAGTGTGAAGATCGCGATACGCCCAGGCCGTCATGCCGCCGCCGACAAGCAGCAGCAATACAAATGTGATCAAAAGGATTTTCTTCACGAGGCTCCTAACGCTCTGTTTCTATCTCCGGCTCGACTAAGATCCGCTTTTGACCGGTTGCCAAAAAATCTCGAAGGATCAGTGCCGCGGCCTCGCTGTCTACCCGGCTCGATATCTGTTCCTGCTTCACTCCCTGATAGCGCAGGTTCTCTTCAGCTTCAGCGGAAGTCAAACGCTCATCCTGGAGGTAAACCGGGATTCCCAGAGATAACGCGAAGTTTTTGGCCAGCGCGCTGGCCTTAATCGCGACGTCTCCCGTCGTGCCGTCCAATCTTAGCGGTAAACCAATTACCAGCGTTTGTGCGTCAAAGCGACGTACTAGACTCGAGACGTCTTGAAGTAGCTGCTTCCAATTTGTTCGCTTAATCGGATCAAGTGGCGTTATTGAAATCGAATGGGCGTCTGAGACCGCGGCCCCAACTCGTTTTTCACCCAAATCGAGGGAGAGAATCGGTCCGGCCACCTGATTACACGCTTCTTCGGGCATCGTTGTTCTTTGTCTTGGTCGCAATCGAATCGTCGCTCAATAATAGATGATCAGGTCATCAGAAATAGTCCGATACCGGGTTGCGCCTGTTAGCAAGCGGCTAGTATCATACGACCGCGGCAGCCGGTATTATCAAAGGCTGCTTTGTTTAGATAAGAGGTAACCAATGTCATTTCGCACTAAGTTTGCGCTCATAATTTTATCGGCTACGTTGGCCATTTATACCGTCGTTGGTGGTTGGATTTCCACCCGTGCTCAACAGCCGGCGAATGATCCCAATGCACAACTTCGCATCTTCGAGAGTGTGCTACAGCACATTCAGAACGACTATGTTGATGAGCCAAACATGGAAAAGGTTCGAGCCGGCGCTCTGCGGGGTCTCGCGTACGGCCTCGATCCGTATTCGACTTACCTGACACCCGATCAGGTGCGGCAGTATAACGAAAACTCAAAGAGTAACGACGTTGGTATCGGAGCCGAACTATCGCAGGTCGCTTCTTATCTTTACGTCATTGCGCCGGCAAAAGGGTCACCGGCGGATCAAGCTGGGGTGCGTGCCGGCGACATCATTGAATACATCGATTCAAAAGCGACGCGCGATATTTCGCTGTACGATGCCAAGCAGCTCCTGAACGGCCCTGCGAATTCGGAAGTTAAGTTGCGGATTCTTCGCGCCAACACGCGACCACTTACAGTCACGGTGAAGCGCAGTTCGTTCCGCGCACCTGCGGCTGAGGCCCGCATGGAAGCCGGGCGTATCGGCGTGCTCCGCGTGAATAGTTTTGCCGAAGGCGAAGCTGCCGATGTCCGCGCGCGCTTGCAGGAACTGATGAAACAGGGGGCACAGAAAATTGTTGTTGATCTTCGCAGCACCGCCGGCGGTTCTTTGGATGAAGCCGTAACTGTTACGAATTTTTTCATCAAAGACGGAACGCTGGCGCAAACCTCCGGGCGTGAAGGCAAGTCGATCAAAACGTTCAACGCGGATCCCAAGCTGGCAATCTTCTCCGGGCCAGTAGTTGCGCTGATTGATACCGGAACGGCAGGCGCTGCTGAAGTGGTAGCTTCGGCATTTCTGGATCGCAATCGCGGACCGGTGGTCGGCGAAAAAAGTTTCGGCGCCGGCGCCGAGCAACAACTTTTCACTTTGCGCGGCGGAGATGGCTTGTTGTTAACCACCGTGAAGTGGGCGTCAGCTAACGGCAAACCGTTTCTCGGCGAAGACCGTGGGCATTCTGGCGTTTCGCCATCAGTTGAAGTGAAGCGGCCCGAACTTGCCGACGCAATCGACCCGGATGACTTAACCGGCAATGACGACGATCAAGTGGCCAAACCTGACCAACCTACGGAGAAACGTGAAGTGACGCCCGAGGCTCCGGCGAACAAACCGGCCGTTGAGGACGTGCAGATGAAGAAGGCACTTGAACTCTTGCGCGAGAACAAGCCCAGTCAGACTCAGAAAGCCGCATAATTAATTCTCAACGTTGTGTTCGACGGCCAGGATCTTCGCGTCCTGGCCGTATTGTTTTCGCCGGTCGCGTTGCGTTGTTGGATATCGAATAGCGTGAAACTCCATATCGGGTATGAAGCGCACAACTATCACCTCCGTAAAAAACGCGATCAGCAACGGATTATTAAAATTAGATTGTGAATCGCTAACAAAGCTCTCCGTTTCAGCAAGCAAGCGCGAGTTTCTGATTTAATAGCGGCTCAACTGGCAAGTCACCAACGTGTAGGTATGCTGATTGCTGAAGTACTGCCCGTCAGATGCTGCCTAAAGATTTGCGAAGGAGAACTTAACAATGATTATGACCAATAAATTGCTGCCGGTTGCGCTCGTAGCCGCTTTGATAGGCGGATCGGTTGGCGCATTCGTGATGCACTCGCGAAATCAGGCCCCGGCCACGACGCCGGTAGCCGCCAGCGATTACCAGACTACTGGTAATGCTGATACGCAATATGCTCGCTATGAAACAACTCAGCCAGGCGTTACTGGTATTCCAGCGGAATTCAGCACCACTCAGGAACAGAACGCGTACAAAAGTGGTTTCGCCGACGGCTTTCGATCATGTGAGGCCGGCGCAGCCGGCAATCAGGTAGCCGCGAATCGCGTCGTCTATACGCAGCCGCGCACCGTCTATCGGAACAGCCGAACAGTCGCGCGCAGCTCAGCGCCGCAGCGTGTTTATTACGACTACCAGCAACCGCGCAAGCGCAGTTTCTGGCAGAAGCATCGTGACAAGCTGACAGTAGCCATGGGCACAGGCGCAGGCGCCATACTCGGCGGTGTGATTGGTGGTAAGAAGGGTGCGGCCATTGGCGCGCTTGCGGGCGGCGGTGGTTCGGCGCTCTACACTTATAAGATTCGTAATCGCAATCGCCGCTACTAAACCGCTCAGGAACGTGGTGGCATGAGGGGAAGACTCTCGATCGCAGTAAGCGTTCTGGCAGCACTCCTGTGGGCAGTCCCTGTAATAGGGGCTGCCCATAGTTTTTCCAGCGCGCCAACCGTCACATCTCAAGTCATAAAGTTTCGAGTTGATCGGGACCGCGGACTGATCGTCGAAGGCTGGTTGAACGGCCGTGGGCCCTTCATCTTCGTCATCGATACCGGGGCCGGCATGAACCTCGTCAGCCGCCAGCTTGTGAACGCGGCAGGTTTATCGACATCGGCCTCTCGCCCGGCGATGATTGGCGGATTAAGCAGGTCTGTCGTTTCTTCTACCCGTCAGGCCATCATCACATCACTTGCCGTGGGCACTCCCGGTTCCGTCGTTGCCACTAACAAAACTGCGGTGGTTGTCGAATCATTACCACCGGGAGTAGATGGCATTCTCGATCCGGCCCATACGTTCGATTCGACTGCGTTCCTTATAGACATGCCGCGACGGACCCTGGAAATAACTAACACACCTCAACTAAACGACCTGGGATCAGAAGGCGCATTAGTTGAATGGTTGGCCAGCGACGCCAGCGATCGTCCTTTTGTAAAACTAGGAGATGGACGCATTGCATTAATAGATACCGGTTCGCGCTTTGGCCTGGCTGTCAACAGCCGGCAGGCGATTGTACTTGAAAATCGAAGCAGCAAGGGCGGCCGCGTCGTTCCCACGATCGATGTCGGCGGTGGAACTATTATCGCTCGCCGCGTGGCGCCTACTACGATAAGTATTGGCGAACTTGTTTTGCGGGGCATTCCTACCGACATTCTTTCGGGCATCTCTGATGACGCGCCGTTAATACTGGGACGCGATGCCTTATTACCGTTTCGAATTACATTCGACACTCAGCGGCGGTTAATCGCTTTTGCCGCTAGTGAGAGGCAACGCGCCGCCAGATGACATCAGTTCTGCGCTTACTTTTAATCTCGATCGCGATAGTTATTTGCGCTGCCGGTGCTGCGCGGGCGCAAGCGCCGCAAGCTAGTCCGTCGCCCAAAACTTCAACCCGCCAACCCACTCCGATTAATCAGGAGCCGGACGCCGATATAGTTCGCGTTGAAACCGATCTGGTTAACACTTTGTTTACAGCGGTCGATAAAGATCATCACTTTGTCACTTCGTTAAAGCTGGATGACGTTCGCATTTATGAAAACGACATTCCGCAAACGATCAGTCTCTTCCAACGGGAAACTGATCGACCGCTATCGCTGGCGATACTAATCGACACCAGCGCCTCGCAGGAGCATGTGCTTGCTGAAGAAAAGCGGGCCGCCCGTGCGTTCGTCGATTCCGTTATCAGACCGGGAATCGATCGAGCCGCGATCTTATCATTCACGGGTGTGCCAAAACTTGAACAGGGTCTGTCGTCGGACCTTGGCCGGTTACGACAGGGAATCGACCGGGTGCGCGTGGAAATGTCTCCCGAGAATGAACGGCGCCTGGCGATGGGCGAAGATCCATTACCGATCGAACAAGACCCCAGCGGCTATACCAGTATCTGGGACGCGATGTGGACAACAATCCAGGACCACCTGCTGAAGAGCCCAACCGAAACACGTCGAGCGATAATTCTATTGTCCGATGGGGACGACACCTCCAGCCGGCTGGGGAAACAGGATGTCATTGATTACGCCGTTCGCTCAGAAGTAGTGGTTTACGCGATTGGAATTCGCGATCGAGATTTTCCGGAAGGCAAGTTGGATGCGGGCGCGCTAAGAAAAGTTTCGGACAGGACCGGCGGTCGCGCGTTTATTCCGTCCGCGGCATCGGAACTACCGCAGGCGTTCTCACAAATAGATCAGGAATTGCGTTCGCAGTATTTGATCGCTTACTCACCAACGAATAAAAACCGCGATGGCTCCTACCGGCACGTGCGCATTGAAATAGTGAATCCGGAATTACGGCAGCAGAAACTGCACTTGCTTTATCGCCAGGGTTACTACGGAAAATCAAAATAGTATTCTAAAG
>DATENN010000036.1:0-12959 GCA_035275045.1 Pyrinomonadaceae bacterium | reverse complement strand
GTTCCGTGAAACGGGCTGCGCCAATAGGCCGCCAATGAATTGCCTACGAAATCTTGATTTGCCACCGGCTGCGAAGTCTGTGTGATAGGCACGGTACCAGCCGGAGCGGTCTGATCAAATGTGGCAGTACCGCGGTATGACGGATCGGTTAGTTCCTGCTTCTTATTTGCTTCGTCGGCCGCTGTGCCGTGCAGGTAATAGAGACCGCCCGACGGGGTGGGGGTGGGTGTAACAGTTGGCGTCGGCGTCGGCGTGCCGTTCGAATCGTAGGCTGAGAACATTCGCTTGCCGTCGGACTGACGTGCGATGGTTGCCCAAACTGACTTAGCAGTGTTGTTGGGATCACTTGCGCACGCGCCGGTGCAGCCATCCGCATAGCCGACAATTACACGACCTTGCTGGTCAATGGTCGCGTCCATAAAGTCAAGCAAGTTTCTACAGGGATTGTCTCCGCCGCCGAGCCAAATACAGCCTCGCTGCGTTGGATCGGAGGTCGCCTTTCGCGTCGTCCATGTCGCGCCGCCATCATAGGTATGGGCGACGTAGAGATCCCACACCCCGTTGAAACTTGAATCCTGAAAGGGACCGGCTGTCGGCGAGCCATGAAAAGCAAAAGCCGCGCGCTGCGGATCGCCGGCGACCACCGCTGAAAAAACTGCGTTCTGAATGTTGAATGGAATCCCGACGTCAATAAAATTCGCGCCGCCGAGCGTGTCCCAGTTGAGTCCCTTGTCACGAGTGACTGCGACTTTCGGATGCCCATCGCCATCGACAAATCCAAAATAGACTGTGCCGTCAGTGGCCACGCCGACCGAAGGATCACTTTCACCCGTGCCGGTGCCTGGAATTGTTCGAATGGCCCAGCTCTCGCCGTTGTCGGTTGATACCGCGATGCCCTGGCGGCCGCCGCAACCTTTGTTCGGTACGTAGACTGTGCCGTCATTCGGAGCGACTTTTACGTGACCATGCAGTCCGCCGCACTCCGTCGTCCAGATGGGCACTGCCGGTCCGAAAGTCTCACCGCCGTCGAGACTGAGGGCGCAGTTAGCCGGGCCCGTCGTCTGCGCGCAGTAATAAACTCCGTTCGGATAAGCAGGTCGGGGCAGACTGGGATCGCGCGTTAGCGGCGCCGCGAGTGGGCCACCGCCGATCGTCTGATGATCGATGCCGGACGCGATTCCTGATCCCTGACTCGGGACGAACAGATTGCCATCGTCATCGGTGTATTCCATCGTTGAGAACGGCGTCAGTCCCTCCAGTTGGTCGGCAAACGTGCGACCGGTCCGCGGATCGGTGAAAAGAATCGGGTCGGCAAACGCTCTTGGCGAAGTGGCAATGTGTTGGTTGCCACTGACATCCGTCCAGGTCGCAGTGGTGGGCGATGTTTGGTCGTTGAAGTTTACGCGGAACGTTTGCAGCGAGCCGCCACCGGCAAACATCACACTTCCCGTGTTCCAGTTAGCGCCGATTGAGGGTTCGCCGAAACTGCTTGTGCATGTTTGTCCCGGCGGGCATGCAAAGGTCGCGTAGTTGACGTTCTCGCTTCCAGCTGGAGATGAACCGCTGGGCGGCTGATGCTTTAACTCTGCGCTGGCTGCATAGCTGTTGCCATCGCTTCCCACTACCGGAGCAAATGGAAAAGCCGCGATCCGGTATACGCCCGCCGGTGGGTTGTACAGGGTGACAACCTCCGTCGCGAAAACACCATTGCCTGAACTCGTTCGATAGGTGCCGTTGGGATTGTAAATTTCCATGTCCCAGTCGCCCTGCGGCTGCAGCCGAATTTCCACGACATATGGTCCATACGCCGCCGATGGCGGCACGACGTTAATGCCATAGTTGTCGCAAGCACTCGCGCTCGCCCCGGCACACCGTGGCGAATTAAGCAGATCAGGGTTAGCCGGCATAACCGCGCCGGTCCACGTCACGGTCGGATTGCTTTCTGAGACTGTGCCCGACGCGGGTGTTGCGCTAAAGGAACTGGGCGAAAAGTTTGCGAACGAAATAAGCGCTAACGCGCAAATCGCCAGTACCAGCGAAAATCTTAGTGACAAACTCCACTGGGAAACGGTGACAGCCGAACGAATGGTTGAGCGACGGAACATATCAGCCTCCTGCGGGCAAATCCGGCGTGGCCGGGGCAGTTAATGGTTTCAACGGCTTGCGATAGTAGAAGCGGCGAAATACGTTTTTCTGTTGTAACGATAGCCAGGCGGGTTGAGGAATTCTTGAGCAGGACTTGAGAACAGCGGTTGAGGAGCTACGTCATCGAGTTACAACAAAACTGCAACAGAAGAATCGGTCTCCCATGACTCGGCCTTGTCGCACCGCGCTGTCTGACCTTTCGTCAAACTCTAAAAACGCAAAGTAAGACTTAGCCGAGTGAGGTTGGCGAACAGAAAAAGGCCACGCTTGATGAGCGTGGCCTTGATTAGCGACAGCTTGAATTTAAGACAAGCCTCAGTCGTGACGGCGCCGCCGCGAACGGCGCGTCTTGGCTTTCATGGGCTGTTTTTGTTCTTCCGAAGTGTTAGCCGCCGGCTTCTTCGTCTGTTGCTGAATAAATTCGATCACCGTTTGTTGTGGGACATCGGCGCTCAAGCGAACCTCGTCTCCATCGGCGGTGATCGCAATGCTTTTCAGAAGTGACTGCGCTTCGGCATCCTTAATCGAACTGCCGGCGCCCGCCAGTAAGGTCGAAAACAAACGGCTGACGATTTTTGCGGTATCGGGATTGTCTTCATTCATGGCGCCGCGCAACATGAAGTTAGTGGCGTCCATTGTCAGCGCCGCATAGAAGTCGCCGATCTTTGAATCGCAGCGCGCCGCGCGGTCTCGGCCTTCGACGCCGAGCATGCCAAAGCTTTTGGCGAAGGAATGCCACGGCGTTCCGGCGATGCTGATAAGCGCGTTAGGATCGCGAACCAGGGAATTCAACGTTTCGACATTAATACGTTCCTTGCCGTCGGCTGCATCCATCGCGGCCCGCAGATATCCAGGCGTGCCTGCCGCGATCGTATTCCCAGCAAGCGAAGCCAGTCCGACTTCTGTAAACGATTTCAAAAAAGGATTTGTCTCGGCCATCTTTGCGACGGGGTCGATCGTCATCAGCCCAAGCGTTCGCGCACCGTACTTTTCATCACGCAACTTTCCCTGGGAAGCTGCGCGTGCAAGGGTTATCAACGCATCGGCGCTAAAATCGCCGCTGGCAATGGCGAGAAATTCCGGAGGCTGAAAATCAAGATTCGCGGTCGGTTTCTTAAAGCGAACCGCAATCACGATGTATTCAATCTTTGTTGGATCCACCCCGGCCATGTTTTTTGCTGCCTCAAAACCTTTGCGCATCTCCTCGACATCTTTGGCCGGCATCAATTTTGGAACAACATCATTCAGAATGCGCTGCGGATTGACGTAAATGATCGTGTCGGCTTCGGGCAAGCTCGCGAGTGCACTCACGATTTGCGCGGAACGTGAAGCTGTGGCCAGTGGGTTGATCACGCCGGCACTTGGCGCAGCGTTAGCCGCAAGGCTTTGCGCGGTAATGGTTGAGGCTGTCGACAAAGCGACAAACACAATTGTGGTAACAAACGTCAGGAATTTACGCACGATGGGACCTCCAGGTTTTGGGTCAAAGCAGGTGGAAGAGTTTAGATTTTTTTGAGAACCGGAACAGTGAATTCGTCCTGCACATTCCCTGTGTTCAATGTCGACGTCGGCTCGAACAACATAACGTGGCATTCCTCTTCAGCAACGGGCCGGTGTTCAAGTCCGCGAGGCACTATACAAAATTCGCCGGGCTCGAGCCATATTTCTTTGTCGTGCTCGCGGCCATCGGCCTGTTCGCGAAAGTCCATACGAAAACGGCCCTTCACCACCAAAAACATTTCGTCTTCGCTTTCATGATGGTGCCAGGTGAAAGGACCCTGAAACTTCACCAGCTTCACGTACTGCCCGTTGAGCTCTCCCGCGATGTGGGGTTGCCAATGCTCATCGATGAGCGAGAGCTTTTCTGTGACGTTTACTTTTTCCATAAGAGTTTCGTTAGTGCCACGCCCGGCGACGTTAGACGTTCGCTTCTCACTGGCCGGCATAAATCGCATCGAGCAGTCGTGCCAGCCGGTAGCCGGCCTTTGCCAATTGCTGCCGTACGACTTCACGGTTCAGAGCCTCATAATTCGCAGGCCGCGAAATATCAAATACGGTCATCATTTTTGGTTGACCGTTTTCTATTACCGGCTGACCGTGACTTAACACCGGAATAGTCCTGCTGCCGACAATCTTTACGTTGAGATAAGTATGATCACGCGACTGGCGCAGCGAGTCAGTCGCCCATTGTGCTGCCCAGTTGTTAATACTTCCATGAGGTTTCCAACTTGATTTCACGGGCACACTCTGTCGCAGAAACGTGCCCAGCGTGTCCGAAGTTATTTCCTGGCCCACCACCGTCATCAGCGAAGTGACCAGCGTGAAATCCCAAAACGAATGCAGGTTTTTACGATCGTTATCGATCACCAAATCATTGGCGCCTTTGTCACTCGGCAAGTTCTTTTGTTTGATAACGTTTGGATTGCGCACTATCAGTATCGTGTGGTTCGGACCATTGACGTCGATGTAGCCGCAAGCAATGTGCAGCGGTTGATGCATGTCGCCGAGAAAATGGACCAACAGGCGTAACGCGTTTCGCTGTGACAGCGGATGATTCGGATCGGGATGCCCGCGCAAGGTCCGAATACAAACATTGATCATGTGAACAACGTCGTTGTCTGGTTCGAACGCCGCCGGGCACGCCTGGTAACTTGGGCAGTCGAGCGGCAGATCGTCGTAGTGCCATTCGCGGTTCTTCTCGTTGTGCGCGAGGTCCTGTAAAAAAGCGTTTGTATCGGGGTCGGGATCTGTTTTTCCCATCCGCTCTTTTACCGTGTCAGCCCAGGTCGCAATGCTTGCCAGCGTTTCGCCGGGCTTTAAGATTTGCGCGATTTTTTGTGCGGTGTGCGGCTTAATTCGGAGGGACGCGATTTTCCCAACTGTCTGATGACCATCGTCTCCCCATGCAAAAGCCGCGTTTGCGCTCAGCAGCAGAATCAGCAGCGCAAGCAGATTTACAGTCAGTGACTTTTTCATTTTTTCTCCCCGAGCAAGGTGCCGAATCTCGCGTGTAGGATAACTTGGAGCAATATTACGTCCAACAATTGGTGATGTCTTGTTTTTCTGGGCGCGTCCAGGTGTCCTTTGTGGCAAATTTGGCCAGGTTACATCCACCACCGAGGCTCAAAAAACACGAAGGCCCACACAAACTGATCCAGAAACTCCACCAAGCCCATTCGGAGGAATACGACAGTTGCGATATTCTGAAGGCTAATATTAATAACGACAATCAACGAGAACAGACTTGCTCAATTTCGTAATGCAGACTGCGCGCGATGCCGGCAGCATCCTGATTGATCGACTCGGCCGCGCTCGCATCACTAACAAAGGCGACATCGATTTGGTTACTGAAGCCGACCTCGCTTCGGAACAACTGATCATTGATCGCATCAAGTCACATTATCCACGTCACGCAATCCTGGCCGAAGAAGCCGGCGATGTTGAAACAATTTCCGGCGGCACTGACTGGAAATGGATTATTGATCCGCTGGACGGGACCACAAATTACTCGCACGCCTATCCGTTCTTCTGCGTTTCGATCGCAGTCGAGCACGACGGCGAAATTGAAATCGGTGTGATTTATGATCCGATTCGCGACGAAATGTTCGCGGCCGAAAAAGGGCAGGGCGCGACTCTCAATGAAAGGCCGATGCGTGTTTCCACCGTCGATAATCTTAATCGCGCCATAGTGTGCACCGGTTTTCCTTACAACGTGCGGGAACGGCCTGACTTCGCCCGCGATTTCATTAACTTTACGATGAACGCACAAGCAGTCCGTCGCGACGGCTCAGCCTCGCTTGATCTCGCCTACGTCGCTTGCGGTCGATTTGATGGTTTTTGGGAAGACGGACTAAACGCCTGGGATGTTGCTGCTGGGGTCTTGTTGATTACGGAAGCCGGCGGGCGCGTCACGAATTTTCAAGGCGACACTTTGGATATTTACACGCCAAGGGTGCTGGCTACCAATGGGCTAATGCATGATCCGATGATGCGTTTGCTAGATGGCTAGAGTGCGGAGCCGATGATTTTCGCCAGCCGATCCGTTTCCCGCCGCGCGCACGCCCGCGTTTCTTCTCCCGGTTCTTGCACCACATGCATCACCGGGTGATAGGTAATTTCAACTTTTCCGGGTCGCGGTAAGGTACGACTGGCCGGCCAAACTTCATTCGCACCTCGCACTGTCACAGGTAGTATCGGCACGTTCGCCTCGAGAGCCATTCGCACCGCGCCGCCTTTCATGCGAATCATCGAACCGTCGGGCAGTCCGCGACCGCCTTCCGGAAAAATCACGACCACACCGCCGCTACGTAGCCAATTCAACGAGCGCCTGATCGCCGAAGGATCGCTGCCTTCAATTTGCAGTGGCCACGCGCCGAGCAAGCGAATCATGTTGCCGAGAATGGGCCATGAAAAGGCTTCGCTCCAGGCCAGGAAGCGAATCCTTCCTTTAATTGGCAACGCCAGCCAGAACGGATCTCCGTAACTCTGGTGATTCGCGGCCACAATCAATCCGGTGCCGCTAGGAATATTTTCGACGCCTTTAAATTCCAGGCGCCAAATCGCGCGACTGAAAACTCGCACGACAGGCCGAAACAGATCGATCAACGCCGCGGGCAGCATCTTCTCGCGTCGCTTCGATTGTCCCGATGAACTGCGTGCTTCCAAGGTTGGTAAGTTTGAATGGCAAACCTTAGTTTGCGCTGAACGGCCAGGCGGTTTACAGCGGCCACTCGCGATCGATGAATTCGACGTGAAGCCGCGGCACGCCCGCTGGACCCATGCTGCGGCCCCTCACCGCCGCATAAACAGTGATGCGGTATTGTTCGCTTGAAAGCCGGATGAAGCGGCCCAAAGGAATATCAAGGGTGGTATAGATTGCAGCGCCGCGCAAACTAATATTTTCCGTTACAGTTTGCTCGCTGTTTTCCACCATACCCTGATCGTCGAGTGTCTCAATCAACATATCGACAGGAATATTGTGGCGAGTAAGCCGGCGGTTATCGGCAGTGGATTCGGTCTCGGGCCAATCCTGAACTGACGCCAGACTCTCGGCTGAAATGCTTCCAATCTCATAACGCTTGGCTGGGTCCTCTTCATAACTTCGCGGTGGCCGTTTGCCGATGAACGCGACGCCGACTTCGAATTGAGGGGCATTCGTTTTCGTTGCTGTGCTTTGTTTGATGTAACGAACTAACGCCCAGACGCGATATTGATCTTCAACGTGATCGAAGACGCGCAACTGTCGCGGCATCGGAATTGTCATATGAAGCAAGCGGCCTTTCTCGACCGGGCGCTTCAACGTAAAGCCGGCGCCAAACGGAGTGACATCAATCAGCCGGGTTATCTCGGTCCATTCGAGATCGCGCGTTTCGCGGCAATGAATTCGCACCGGGAGTTTTAACTCCAGGCGCTCGCGAATGCGCTTCCATTTTCGCTGTTCCGGCATCGTGAAGATTCAGCTTTGCGAGCGCTGCGATCGGCGCCCGGCAATCACTTCAGAACCCTGCCTCGAACAGAGGCGAAAGCCATTGATTTTATTAGGTTTTTGTTCTAGCAGTGTGATTGCGACCCGCCCTGTTTTCGGTTAAAATAACGCTTACTTCAGACCGCCCATTTTGAACTGAAATCTGCGCGAATTTTAGAAAAAATTTACTGCTGAAAAATGACCCTCGACTGGGTCAATTGTGCCGAACGTGCGCTCGGTTTTTAGTCGAGCTAATTAATGCCCACGGCGGGCGGATTGTACTGGAAAGGTCAACGGATGGAAACAACTTCTGAACGCGATCACATAAATATCGAAGACGAGATGCGGCGGTCGTATCTCGATTACGCGATGTCGGTAATCATCGGCCGCGCACTACCCGACGTTCGTGACGGTTTGAAACCCGTGCACCGCCGCGTGCTCTGGGCGATGCACGAGCTCGGCAACACGTACAACAAGGCTTACAAGAAAAGCGCGCGCATTGTCGGTGATGTGATCGGTAAGTACCACCCTCATGGTGACACCGCTGTGTATGACACCATCGTCAGGTTGGCCCAGGACTTTTCGATGCGTTACCCGCTGATCGATGGCCAGGGAAATTTTGGCTCAGTCGATGGCGACGCAGCCGCGGCCATGCGTTACACCGAAGTGCGCATGGCGCGCGTTGCGAATGAAGTGTTGGCGGACCTGGAAAAGGAGACCGTTGATTTTCAACCCAATTACGACGAGTCGTTAAGCGAACCAAAAGTACTGCCGACGCGGATTCCGAACCTATTGATTAACGGATCGGATGGCATCGCCGTTGGCATGGCGACCAAGATTCCACCTCACAACTTGACCGAAGTCGTCGACGCGACGCTGGCTTTGCTCCGCGATCCGGAGATTAAGATCGAAGCGCTCACCAACATCGTTAAGGGCCCCGATTTTCCCACAGGCGGCTTTATCTACGGGCGCCAGGAGCTCAAAAATTCATATCTGACGGGCCGCGGAATCATTCAGCTGCGCGCGCGCGCCGGCATCGATCGCATTGGACGCGGCGCCCAGGAACGCGACGCAATTGTCATCACCGAAATACCATTCCAGGTAAACAAGGCGCGCCTGATCGAACGCATCGCCGAACTAATCAACGAAAAGAAACTCGAAGGCGTTTCCGATTTGCGTGACGAGTCGGATCGCAGCGGCATGCGCATCGTCGTCGAGCTCAAACGCGATGCGGTACCGCAAGTCGTTTTGAATAAGCTTTATAAGTTGACACCGATGCAGTCGTCTTTCGGCGTCATCAATCTGGCGATCGTGAACGGCCAGCCGCGAGTGCTCAATCTCAAGCAGATGCTCGAGTGCTTCGTCGATTTTCGCCGCGAGGTTGTGCGCCGGCGTACTGAATACGACTTGCGAAAAGCGCGCGCCCGCGCTCATATCCTTGAAGGGTTAACAAAAGCGATCGATGCGTTGGACTTCATCGTTACGCTCGTTCGCAACTCGCGTTCGGTCGACGAGGCCCGCCAGTGGCTGACGGGTCAGACGAAAACAATGAGCGAGGTTAAGACCTGGAAAGGCGTCCCATCCGACACGCAACTCAAGACGTATCTCGGCAAGTTGCAAAAAGCGATGGAGCGGCTGGCGTTTTCAGAATTGCAAGCGCAGGCCATTTTAGACTTGCAACTTCGCCGGTTGTCGGCGCTCGAACGTCAGAAAATCACTGATGAATACGAAAGCATCATCAAGCTGATTGCCGAGCTGGAAGAAATCCTTTCCAACGAGCGTTCGCTGCGCCGTGTGATCGGCAAGGAATTGGAAGAAGTTAAGAGTACTTTCGGCGACGCGCGCCGCACCGAAATTGTGGATGAAGGCGTCGAATTTTCAATTGAAGATTTGATCGCCGACGAAGACGTTGCGATTACCGTAACTAACAGCGGTTACATCAAACGTACGCCGATTACGACTTACCAGCGCCAAGGTCGCGGCGGTAAGGGAAGATTCGGGGCGGCAGCGAAAGGCAGTGACTATGTCGAGCACCTCTTCATTGCTTCGACGCATGCCTACATCATGATCTTTACCGACGACGGCATGGTCTACAAATTGAAAGTGCATGAAGTTCCCGATGCGGCGGCCTCCGCGCGTGGCAAAGCGGTTGTGAATCTGATCAATATTCCCTCTGACAGGAAACTTGCCGGAGTTGTGCCCGTGCGCGAGTTTGCCGAAGGCAAATACGTGGTGATGGTGACACGAAAAGGCGTGATCAAGAAAACTTCACTGGCCGATTTTCAGAACATTCGATCGAACGGCATCATCGCCATCAACATCGACGAAGGCGATCAGTTGCTGGACGTCGTGCTCACCGACGGTACGAAGCGAATCTTTATTGCCACGCACAATGGTCTGGCGATTCGCTTTGACGAGAAGAACGTGCGGCCGATGGGACGTGCCACTCGCGGCATGCGCGGCATCAACCTGCGCGGCGATGACTTTGTCGTGTCAATGTGTCCCGTCTCCGCCGACGACAGCGAAAAGATGCTTTCCGTTTCCGAACAGGGTTACGGAAAACAAACACCGATCACCACCTATCGTTTACAGTCTCGCGGCGGGAAGGGCGTCATCAACATGAAGACGACCGAAAAAACCGGAAAAGTCGTGGCGGTTTTCCCGGTCGATGTCGAATCCGAGATCATGATCATTACTCAGCAGGGAAAACTGATTCGTATCGAAGCCGACAGTATTCGCAAGACGGGCCGTAGTGCGCAAGGTGTAAGGCTAATCAAAACTGACGAAGGCGATCGAGTCACCAGCGCCTCACTGGTCGAAGCGGCTGAAGAAGAAACTGAAGATATATCTACGTAGCAATCGAGAAAAGCGCGTCGACAACAGGCGCGCGTTTCAACGATGTTTTTCAGGCTAATCAAAGATTCTGCGTTGAAAAAGCCAACAATAAGATTCTTCGGGAGCCGGTGATCGGATCATGATTGACCGGCTTACTGCCTTGCGATAACCTTCCCGCGCAGAGACTTGAATTTGGTAACCCACCTCTATTCGTACTTCTTTGTGTAGATACGTGCACTTAAAAGGAGTCCCCTCGATGAATAGTTTCATCACCAGCCCACGTGCGTTTTTCCACAGCTTGCAGCGAAGATCCGCGAGTTTGACGGCGATACTAAATGCGGTGCTCGTATTGTCGTTCGCCGGTACGGTTCAGCGCGCAGCAGCTCAAGAAGTGAAATTCACTTCGCCGGTTACGTATACGGCTGGAGCTCCCTATGTAGTGACGTCGGGTGATTTCAATGGTGACGGCAAGGCGGACGTGGTTGCCGGCGACATAACACACAGCGATCTCGTCATGTTGCTTGGAAATGGCGACGGCACGCTTCGAGCTCCGCTGACGTATCACCAGGCAGCGCAGCCGTATTATCTCTCTCCCAACGATTTTAATCGCGATGGCAAGCTGGACCTCGCTACTGCAAATCCCAACGCCGGAAACATCACAATACTATTAGGCAAAGGCGATGGAACGTTTGAAACTCCGGTGAATTATTCGGTGGGCCGGCTGCCGACGCATATTCGTGCCGCGGATTTCAATCGCGACGGCTGGCTGGATATCGCGGTGTTTGGCGGTAACAAGGACGTCAACGTTTTACTAAACCTTGGCCACGGTGTGTTTGACCATCCGCAGAGCTATCCTTTTACACAACTGCCGGGCGCGCTTGCCGTTGGAGACGCAAATAGCGATGGCAATCCCGATCTCATCATTGGCATGCGAGACGTAAAGGCTGTCTACGTGATGTTGGGTAACGGCAACGGAACGTTTCAGCCGTTCGTTAGTTCTGACGCAACCGCGGTACAGAACGGTACTGGTCCATACTCGATAGTGGCCGGTGATTTTGATCGCGATGGCAAACTCGACGTCGCGCTCAGCGATGAAACTTTAAAGATCATGAAGGGCAACGGAGACGGCACGTTCCGCGCGCCGAGTTTTAATACGCGGCTGCGAAACACTTCCGCTGATTTGAAGTCGGGGGACTTGAATGGCGACGGCAAATTGGAATTGATCTCTGCCGGCGTGTTCGCGAGTGGAGCGATACAAGTTTTATTAGGCGGTGGCGACGGGACGTTTCAGGACGCAGGTGAGCAAGTGCTGGGCAGCACCAGCGTTTCCGTTGTAGTTGCCGATCTAAACGGCGATACCAAGTCGGACCTGGCTGCAAATATCAATAATCAGTTGGCCGTTGCGCTGGTGAATGTGACACCCGGCGACCCGGACGACGTTGACTATTTTGTTCACCAGCACTACGTCGATTTCCTCGATCGCGAACCTGACGCCAGCGGTTTTGGGTTCTGGCGAAACCAGATTACGTCATGCACAACCGCCGAATGTATTGAACTCAAGCGAATCAACGTTTCCGCTGCATTCTATCTCGCGATCGAATTTCAGCAGACTGCATATCTTGTCGAGCGAATGTATAAAGCAGCCTATGGAGATGCGACTGGAGTTTCTACCACTAATGGTCGCCACGAGCTTCCAGTGCCGATTGTGCGCCTGAACGAATTCCTGCTTGACACGAAACAACTGGGGCAGGGTGTAGTCGTAAATCAACCCGGCTGGTCGGCAATACTTGAAAGCAACAAACAGATTTTCATGAATCAGTTTGTCGAGCGTTCGCGCTTCACATCTGCGTTCCCGTCTTCGATGACTCCGCAACAATTCATTGACAAGCTAAATACGAATGCAGGAAACGTGCTGACGGCTTCGGACAAAGCAGCGGTGATCGGCTTATTTGATGGCGCGAACGACATTAGTAATGTGCAGGCGCGCGCATCCGCGCTGCGCCTGGTCGCAGAAAATCAAAATCTCTACAACGCGGAATTCAACCGGGCGTTTGTGTTGACGCAGTACTTTGGTTACCTGCGCCGCAATCCGAATGAAGGCCGCGACACGGATTATTCGGGTTACGACTACTGGTTGACCAAGCTGAATTCGTTCAACGGGAATTTTGTTAATGCGGAGATGGTGAAGGCGTTTATCGTCTCTGCAGAATACCGCGAGCGTTTCACTCAATAAACCTAGCTTACGAGGGCGAGTGGGCTGGGCTCGTTTCTAATTTGAACCCGTCTTCTCTGGCGCGTGTTGTGCGGCGCTTAGTTACGCGGCGCACAAACGGCACTGAGTTGTCACAAATAAAAATGTAATTAAGACGCTGGCTGTCCTTGCGACTGCTCGCCTTCCACCCAAACCTCGCCATCCTCAAAAACTTCTTTTTTCCAGATCGGCACTGTGCGTTTTAATTCGCGGATAGCCCACTCGCAGGCTGCGAAGGCCGCTTGACGATGCGCTGCGCTGACC
>DATENN010000035.1:0-5934 GCA_035275045.1 Pyrinomonadaceae bacterium | reverse complement strand
GATTTGTTCAAGCGTTGGACGCTTCAAAAAAACACAGCGACAGTGATGACGCTTCCGAAAGTGGCCGTGCTGCGTGGCTTTGTCCTGAATCATATGATTCATCACCGCGCACAACTCGGCGTTTACCTGCGCATGAATGACATACCGGTGCCATCGCTGTATGGTCCGTCAGCAGATGAAGGCGCTTTTTAGAAAAGCTGGAATTTGATAGTCAGGTACTTCTTCGGGTTCTGGCGGAAATCGTAAATTAACTTCACGCCTTCTGACGAGAGTTGGTTGACGTTGGAGTAAAGCGCATCGTCGGTCAGCAGTTTTCCAAACGTGCCTTCGCCGCGTTGGGCGCCCGCCACTACGTTGTCGATGCGTTCCGCGGTTGTGTTAAAGCGCGCAATAGCAGCGCGCGCGTCGTTGTATATTTGTTCGTCTTTGATCAGCCGGCCCAGCGTTCCATGACCTGCGTTGATTTCCGTAATCATGGAATTAACCTGATCGACTGAACGATCAAGCCGGTCGGCGGTACGATTAATACGATTATAGAGCTCGTCATTCGTCAGAAGTTTTCCGGCCGTTCCTCGTCCAGCGCGCAAATCCGCTGCGATTTGTCTCAACTGAACGGCAATTTCATTCGCGTTATTGTAAAGCGCGGGATCGTTAACGAAGCGTCCGGCCGAACCTTCGCCGGCGCGAATCTGCCGCATCACGTCTTCAGTCTCTCGTACGGTCGCATTCAGGTTGTTGTACAACGCTTCGTCACTGAACAACCGGCCGACGGTGCCTTTGCCTTCCTGGACGTCCTTAACAATCAAACTGATCTGATCAGAAAGTTTACTCAGCCGCTGAGCAAGGTCGGTGCCCGAAGTGGCAAAGTCGTTGACTGTGTTCGAGCTTGACGACGGCAGAATGTCGTAGTCTCGAACTGGTTGGCCCAATGCAGTTCCCGGGCTGATGTTGATCAGCATTTCATTTCCAAGCAGACTCGGAGAACCTTGTTGCGCAGTTGAGTCCTGGCGAATTCTCTCATTCGCCGGGCGACCGTCGATCGTTGAATCGATCGTCATCAATGCCTCGACGCGTTTTGCGTTGGGTTCCGTTGAAGGAGGCAACAGAGTGATCTTGTCGATCTTGCCTACCCGCACGCCGGCGAGGCGGACCTCGGAACCTTCGCGTAAACCGTTGGCATCACTGAATTGCGCCTTCAAGTGAAGTTTTTTGGTGAAAGGATTGATGTCGCCGGAAGCATTAAGAATCAGGAAAATCAAAATGATTATCGAAACCAGCACGAAAATTCCCACTCGCAACTGGTTAAGGCTTACTTGTTTTGTAGATCTCGGCATAACGTCAGTAGAGGCAAACTCGAATGGGCGCCCGGAAGCATCTCATCGGTGATCCATCCTTCGTCGCCTCCAGTCCTTTCTTAGTGTCCGCGAAGAAACTTCTTGATGTAAGGATCTTCCTCTTTGCGCAAGCTCTCGTCGGTGCCGCTAAAAATCACGTTGCCTTGACGCATCATCATGACTTTGCTGTTGATCAGGCAAAGCCGCTCACCTTCACGTTCGAACACCACCTGGCCCTCTTCATTAACCACGGCGTATTCCGAACAGAGGTAATCGAGGTTGTTCATTTCGTGCGTTACAAAAATCGAAGACACATCCTCGAGATCGCGCAGCTTCATGGCCAGCTCGCAAATTGTGCGCGCCGTCGGCGGATCGAGACCGGCAGTGGGCTCATCGAACAAAACGATTTTGGGATCGCCGATCAATGCTCGCGCGATGCCAACGCGGCGCCGCATACCGCCCGAAAGTTCGGCCGGCATCTTATCAATCGCATCTTCGAGATTGACGAACCGCAGCATGCGCCGCACCTCCGGCTCCACTTCATCTTCCAGCAAGCCTTGTTCATGCAGCCGGTAAGCAACGTTATCGTAGACGGAAAGGGAATCGAAGAGGGCGCCTTCCTGAAACACCATACCGATTTTTTTGCGGACCGCCATCATTCGGCGCTCGTCATAATCGGTAACGTCTTCACCGTCCACGAACACTCGGCCTTCATCAGGTTTCAGCAACCCGAGGACCAGCTTAATGATGGTGGACTTACCGCCGCCTGAGCCGCCAAGGATGATCTTGGTCTCACCTTTCATCACTTTAAAACTAAGGCGATTCAGGATGACGCGATCATCGAAGGCAAGCAGTACATCCTTGAATTCGATCGCCGGAATAGCGCGATGCGTGTCGTCAACTTCGGCGAAAGTTGATCCAGCCGCGTTCTGGCTAACCGGACCTTGCGGTGGCTGGCTTGAATGTATTTCAGAAACCATTTCAGACTTGGGTGCCGAGAATGTATTGCAGCGCGCGCGCCAGGAAAAAGTCGGCGACGATTACCACAATTGATGCAGTGACGACCGCGCGCGTCGTTGAGCGGCCAACGCCGACGGTACCGCCTTCGGTGCTCAATCCCTTGTAGCAGGCGATCGATCCGATTATCAAAGCAAAGCAAATCGGCTTGATGACGCCGCCAATAATATCATCGGAACTGATGCCATCTCGAACGGATGTCAAAAACTCGTTTATTGAAAGGCCGTAAAGCGAAGTTGCGGCGATGCCACCGCCACCAATGCCGACAACATCTGCCACCACGGTCAACAAGGGGAGCGTAATGATTAGCGCCATCAAGCGAGGCGCGACCAGTTTTTTTATCGGGTCTGTCCCCAGAGCGCGCATCGCATCGATTTGCTGCGATACGGTCATCGATCCCAATTCCGCAGCTATGGCCGAACCCACTCGCCCAGTCACCATCAGCGCACAAAGAACGGGACCTAATTCTCGAACGAGCGAGATTGCGACCAATCGTCCAGTCTGGGATTGCGCGCCATAAAATTGCAGCGTGGGAAAAGTCTGCAGCGTTAGCACGCCGCCGGTAAAAAATCCCGTTAACAGAATAATGGTGAGCGAACCGACGCCAATCACATCCATCTGGGCGATCGATTCTGAAATGTAACGCGGACGCCTGAACAGACCACCGACGGCCCGGGCGGCCATCAGCGTCGTTTCTTGCAGCTCAAAGAGAGAGCGCGTAGCTAGATTCATTAGCGCCGACTGCGGTGCCCGGTAGCCGGGACTTGTTACCTACCCGACTGGGCTGCCAGCGATAGCATTTGCTATCGGGCTTGCTGTTAAGCATCCGACTCTTGTATGCGCGGGCGGATCGAACGAGCGGCTTATGATGCGCAATATTTACGCGATGCGTCAAGCGGAAGTGATTTTCGTACTGCTGCAATTTGAGATCTGCCGTCAGAGCTCAGCCTTTAGGCGGATTGCCAGCAAGAACACAAGCTAAAGCTTGAACTCCTGAAGGGCAGGTCTCAAATTGCACCCTCACTTGGTTTTCGGTGGGGTCTTAATCTGACTTGTCTCTTTGTGACCTCGGTGTGGTGAGGGCCTCCGTGGTTGAGTTTTCGGTAGCATACACCACCACCGAGACACAAAGAACGCAAAGGGCGCACGGAGAATTTTGAAAGTAGAACTGATTTCTGAGGCGGCGATCTATGGCCGCTGGCGTCGCGGCAGCTGGCGACGTTGCAACAGAGGAGCAACACCGTTGCGCCGATTTTGAATTCGGGTTTGATTCTCTTCGAGCCTGCGGTCACGCCTATCTTCGCGCGCCTGTTGCCGCAGGCTGCGCAGGGTCGCTAACTGTTCGCTGGTCAATACACGCCTAATTTTTACTTCGGTAAGAATTCTCATTCTCATCGCCGCGGCCTGCGCAGCAGCGACATCTTTGACTCGCTGTTCAATTAACGACTCATTAGGATTATCGGAATCGAGCGCGGTTTCCAACGCCTGATTTGTTTCGCGTAAACGTTCGTTAATTACAGCGCGTTCCGCCCGCGTTTGTTCACGGACTTCGCGAATCTTCTGCCGTTGTTCTGGCGTCAGGTTTAACTGAAGAATGGGATCGGCGGGCGTCTGTTGCTGCTGTTGCTGTTGAGAGGGCAATTGCTGAACGGGTGTCTGCCCGTGGGCAGCACCGGCGAAAAATGTCGCCGACGCCAGTAGGCCGAGAAGTTGCAGGTTTAATTTCATGAAACGCCTCTTTATGAATCCGTCACTGATTGATTTGGTCCTCGATCAAATTCAAACTGCGCTCAGTGGAAGATACCAGCCGGAGGTCGGCCGCCAACTCGGCGCGCTCGGTGCGTGACAGCGGTCTCTGTGCTTTTTGAATTTGCGAATAGCGAGCCACCGCAACATTCGCTCGCGAGCTGCGATTGGTTGGAATGCGCTGCTCGCTGGATTCAGTCACTACCGGCGCACGCGTGCCGGCCGCAACTGCAGGTGAACTCGCGCGCATCGCGACCTCTTCCTTAACACGTTGTTCTACCAGCCGGTCGACTTCGGCTTGTGAATACCGCGCCTGATTCGACGCAGGAGCTGCGGTTACATTTTGCCGGCGCCACTGAATAAACGCGACCGAACCGACAACGAGGAATAAGATTGCTGCGAAGGCTGCTGCGCCCTTCATCCATAGCGGCGAAAGATCAAAAAACGCACGCAAGGCCGAAATCGCGGAACGGTTATGTCGCACGTTCTGAGCAATCTGGGAAGAACCGGCGAGTAAATAACTGCCCAGCGACTCTTGTCGCCACGCGCCGATCGATTCGCGCACTAAAATGAATTGCGTTAGCTGGTCGTGGCAAGCGGTGCAGTTGTGCAAATGGGCCTTAAACGATCGCTGCTCGATTTCTGACAGCTCGCCGTAGAGAAATCCTACGAGCTCGTTTTCATGGCCGCAGCCTGGAACGTTTTCTTCTTTCATGATCGTCACTCCCTCGATCAACCAATTCGCGATCGTACTTTTGTAAGCGCATCTCTAATTGTCTGAGCGCCGTATAAAGCCGGCTCTTGACGGTACTCAATGGCACGTCAAGCGCATCGGCGATTTCGCGAAAGGTCAACTCTTCAAATTCCTTCATCACCACGATTTGTCTTAACTCTAACGGCAAACTATTAACAGCGCGGCGTACAGCGATTGTCCTTTCATTGCCTTCGGCCACACGCGACGGAGAATAAGTCGCCGGCATGGAAAAGTGCGCGGCATCTCTTTCCTGTTCAGTATCGAGCGCGCTTTCTTTCCTTACCGCTGCCCGACGCTGGCGTGTGATGCATTGGTTCACCGCGATGCGATGCAGCCACGATGAAACCTTTGCCTCGCCGCGAAAACCGCGAAGATTTCTAAAAGCAGCGAGAAACGTTTCCTGCGTGGCGTCGCGCGCATCTTCCTCCCGGCCAAGCATTCCGAACGCGAGGGTAAAGATACGACGTTCCCAACGCTGCACTATTTCGCCAAAGGCGTCGGCATCGCCGGTCAACGCGCGTTCTACGATCTGTTCGTCGCTCGTAGCTGCCTCCATAAACGTTGCTGCCGTAACGCCTTAATTCCGTGCACGCATCCGCAAGTTAGACGTGATTGGGTCTCGGTAAGTCTTAAAAATCGCGCACTTGCCGGCGCCTGTCCGCCATGTTGCCAGGAGCGCTCTGGTTGTTGACTCAGGCAAGTTTAGCGAAAAGGCGCGTAAATCGCCCTATAAGATTGCCCTTCGGCCGATTAAACAATGCTCAAACACGTTGACAGGATTGAAGTTAGTCAACGATAATGCGTGGGCGGTTAACGCAGGCCCGGCCAACTAAACCTAACCTTCCGTTTCTCGATCACAGGTTCTCAGCCAATCAAATAATTCATCGATGCAAATACGCCGGATTCGTCTCTTATATATCGTTCTCGGAGTGTTGCTGGTAGTCGGGCTCCTGCCGCTGGGCTTTGCAGGGACGCTGCTTTCCGATCGCAGCGCCGAAGAACTGCGCTCGGTCGAAGGGCGTTACCAGGCGCAACTGGTTCAGGACAAAGCGCGGCAGATCGAGTTGTATGGCCAGCGTTATC
>DATENN010000034.1:0-11552 GCA_035275045.1 Pyrinomonadaceae bacterium | reverse complement strand
CGATCAGCGCGTAGGTGCTGCGCATTAGTGGTGACGACCGTAAAGTCCCAAACAACATGATCAAGATTTGGTTTTAGCCGCCACAACAACAACGGATCGCCTTCAAAGATTGTTGATTGTTTGCTATCCGCAACCTGCGCTTTTTGCTGCGGCGTCACCACAAACAGATCGAGACTGGAAATGTGCGGGAGGAAAAAACGGGTGCCAGCTTCAATGCCGATGAGGACAAGGAGGAAGCCGAGATAGATTAGAAGGGAATAAGCAAACCGTCGATTACGCGATAAGCGCGGACCAGGCGCACCTGCATCAGGCAGTTTGTCTTCTGATTTTTCCAAACCTTAGTTGGTATCAGTCAGCGTGCGAACGAAAACAGCTCGTGAATCCCGGAGATTGCCGCCCCTGAACAGAGCTAATAAGCTGCTGCGCTGTTTACAGATCGCCTATCTGCGAGAACCACGTGTGGCCCCGCCATTTTGCAATGGACCGTTTCCGTTTGGCTTCGCACCGTTGCCATTCGCCTTTGCCAAATGTTGTATCAGGTATTTTCCCGTGTGCGAGGCGCGCGTCGCCATAATCTTCTCCGGCGTTCCCACTGCGACTATGTGTCCGCCGGCCTCGCCACCTTCCGGCCCCAGATCGATAAGGTAGTCCGCCGTTTTAATCACGTCGAGGTTGTGTTCGATTACCAGAAGCGAGCCGCCGGCGTCAATTAAAGCGCGGAAAGCTGCCAGCAGTTTGTTGATGTCGTCGAAATGCAAACCGGTGGTCGGCTCATCAAAGATGTAAAGCGTCTTTGCACCTGTGCGTTTCGAAAGTTGTGCAGCGAGCTTAATACGTTGCGCTTCGCCGCCCGACAAAGTAGTGGCTGATTGGCCCAAACGCAGGTAACCCAGCCCAACTTCATCCAGCACTTTTAGTTTGTTCGTTATTTTCGCAACTTCGCGAAAGAAGGTGATTGCTTCGCGCACCGTCATGTTCAGCACTTCGTGAATATTCTTGCCGCGATAACGCACGTCGAGAATCTGTTGTTTGAAGCGCGTACCCTTGCATTCTTCGCATACGAGTTCGACATCGGCCAGAAACTGCATTTCGACAGTAACGGTGCCGTCTCCCTGGCAAACGTCGCAGCGGCCGCCGGGTAAATTGAACGAAAAGTGCGAAGGATCGAAACCGCGCGCCTGCGCTTCGCGCGTCGAAGCAAACACTTCGCGAATGCCGTCGTAAACTTTAATGTAAGTAACCGGATTCGACCGCGGCGTGCGGCCAATCGGCGATTGGTCCACCAGTATGACGTCGTCGATCAGTTGTCCACCCTCAAGTTTTGCAAAAGCGCCGACGTGGCCTTGCCAATCACCGCGCTGTTTCTTCAGTCCTGCGTAAATGCAATCATGGATCAGCGTCGATTTGCCTGAGCCACTCACGCCGGTAACGCAAACTAGCATATCCAGCGGTATCTGCAGATCGATTGCCTTCAGGTTGTGTTCGCTCGCAGCGGTCAGCGTCAGCTTGCGTTTCTGAACATCGCGCCGCTGTTTTGGTCCTTTGATTTCAGATTCGCCCCGCAGGTAACGCGACGTTAGCGAGCCGTCGTCGCCGAGCAGTCCGTTAAAGTCGCCTTCGTAGATCACTCGCCCACCCAATTCGCCGGCCGATGGACCAATATCAAGAATGTGGTCCGCGGCGCGCATCATGTCTTCGTCGTGCTCAACTACCAGCACCGTATTGCCGATGTCGCGCAGGTTATGCAGCAGCCGGATTAGTCGATCGTTATCGCGCGGGTGCAGGCCGATTGAAGGTTCATCCAGAACGTACAGAGCGCCCACCAGCGATGAACCGAGGTTAGTCGCCAGTTGAATTCGTTGAGCTTCGCCACCCGAGAGTGTCGAGGCGAGCCGGTCAAGTGTCAGGTAATCCAATCCGACTTCGACCATGAAACGCAGGCGGCGCCGGACTTCAAATAAAATTCGCTCGGCGATCGCCGCTTGCTCAGTGCTCAACTGCAATGAATCGAAAAAGACGGCAGCGTCTTTGATCGAGAGGGCGCAAACTTCCGGCAAAGTTGCGCCGCCGACCTTTACATCGCGCGCCTCCTGTCTCAGGCGACTGCCACCACAGTCCGGACACAACGTGTAGCCGCGATACTTCGAAAGAAATACCCGCACGTGCAGTTTGTATTTCTTTGTTTCGAGCCAATCAAAGAATCCGCGAATACCACTAAAGCCACGTCTTCCTTCCGTGATCGCGCGTTGTTCCGCACGCGAGAGTTGCGCGAACGGCACGGTCATCGAAATCTTTTCCGACTTACAAAACTGGCGCAGTTCGTCAAAGGCCCATTCATGTTGCGGCTTGGTCCATGGCTCGATGGCGCCGTCCTTTAAGCTCAAGCCCGGATTTGGAATTACAAGGTCGAGATCCAAACCAATCGTATTGCCAAAGCCCTGGCAGGTAGGGCAAGCGCCGTAGGGATTGTTAAAGCTAAACAGTCGTGGTTCTGGTTGCGCGTAGACAGTGCCGTCATACTTGCACTCAAAACGATCTGAAAACTGAAAACGCCGTGGCTCCGGCTCAGCGGTTTCGATGTTTGCTCCGCCGTGTCCTTCGCGAAAACATATTTCCAGTGAATCTACCAGGCGCTGGCGAACCTCAGGCCGAGCAACCAGGCGATCCACCAGTACAAAAACATTTTCGAAGTTGTCCAGCGTGTAGTCGTCAGGAGAGCGCAACTCAATGATTTCGCCGTTATGAAAAAGGCGAGTGAAACCGCGCTGCATCAAGCTCATGACGTGCGCTGTGATCACCTGGCGCGCCTTAATCGAGTCGCGAGCATCTGCAGCTGCCGGCGCAGACGATTTGCCTCGCCGCTTTGTCGAGCCGTTACGTTTTGACGTTTCGCCTTCACCATTTGCCTGCGTTTCCGCAACGCCGGCATGGGCGGGAAACAGCACGTAGAAACGCGCGCCTTCCGGCAACGAAGCTAAAACTTCATCAGCGACTGATTCGGGCGAGTCTTTGTAAACCTCGCGCCCGCATACACGGCAATAGGTAATGCCGATGCGCGCGTAGAGCAGACGCAGGTAATCAAAAATTTCAGTTTGAGTGCCGACGGTTGAACGCGGGTTGCGGGTCGAATTTTTTTGCCTGATGGCAATGGCGGGAGCGATACCGCGGACTTCATCGACATCCGGCTTGTCCATGCGCTCGAGAAACTGGCGCGCATAAGCAGACAAAGACTCAACGTAACGACGCTGGCCCTCGGCATAGATCGTGTCGAATGCGAGTGACGATTTGCCCGAGCCACTAACGCCGGTAACCACGGTCAGTTGGTTAATCGGGATAGAAAATGAGATGTTTTTGAGATTGTTGACCCGAGCCCCGCGAACTGAGATTGCCTGTTCAGACATATTGGAATAGTGAGTCCCACCGCACAGATGCGAATTTGAGCGGCCTCGAAAACCTCAAATGATACTCTGAAACTGTGACGAAACGAAATGCCCAATCCGCAAGACAATCGAAACAATTCCATCATTGACAGCCGTGCGCGTTGGCCCGACAATGCGCCCACATGAAAACAGCCAGATTCCTCTTACGCGGGTTCAAGCGTCCCAGGGAAGTGGCGCTCGAAGCTTTGGGAAAGCTTGAGCGTGAAGTGCTTGATGAAGTTTGGGAGCGCGGTGAAGTCAGCGTCCGGGACGTTTACCAGGCATTTGATGAGCGCGTCGCCTACACAACGTTGATGACCACGCTTGACCGCTTGTTCAAAAAGCGACTCCTGACGCGTCGCAAAGACAGCCGCGCGTTCGTCTATCTGCCGGCTTTTTCACGCGCTGAATTGGACCAGGGCATTCGTGAAGATGTGATCGACGGTTTACTGGGCCACGGCGCCGAAGCGATACAACCGGTGCTCGCCTGTATCGTCGATACCGTTAGTGAGCGCGATCGCCAATTGCTTGACGAGTTGGATCGCCTGATTCGCGAAAAACGAAAAGAATTGAAGCAAAGGAACGGTTGATGTTCGAGCTGCTCGGTTTATCTTTGCTGCTGGCGGCTTTGTTGACGTTCAACAGCTTTGCATCGCTCGTCACTGATTGCCTGTGGCGCACGAGTCGAAAGTTGTTGAAAGGATGGTCGGCGGTAACGCGCGCGCGCCTCATTTTTCTGCTGCGCACGTCGCCGGCATTGATCTCGCTGCTGGCGGTGCTGTTTCTTTTCGTACCTTCATATTTGGCCTACGAACCGCGTCATAACAGCGAAGCAGTTAGCGCCAAGCTCGCTTTGCTCGCATTAGTGTCGGCGATTGGTTTGAGCATTGCTGTTGCGCGCGCGCTGTTTGCCTGGCGGTTGACGAGAAGACTGGCTGCCGATTGGCTGCGGGAAGCGAGAACCATCGATACGTTCGGATTGAATGTTCCCGCGTACAGTATTCAACACACCTTTCCTGTTATCGCTATCGTCGGCGTGCTAAGGCCGCGACTTTTCATAGCAGAGCAAGTCTTGGATCTTTTATCTCCGGAAGAAATTAGTGCAGCGCTGTCACATGAAAGTGGGCACCTGGCCGCGCGTGATAACTTGAAGCGGGGCGTCTTGCGGGCGTGTCGCGACTTTCTGCTGATCGTGCCGTGCGGACGCGAGCTTGATCGCGACTGGGCGCATGCCTCCGAAGAAGCGGCTGACGAACGCGCCGCAGATCAGGGAAGTGGAGTTGCACTCGATCTCGCATCAGCGCTTGTGAAAATCGCCCGCATCATTCCGGCAGGCGCCCGACCCGCGATGCCTGCCGGAGTTTTTCTATTCGGCGAGGATGACGGCCGCGGCATAAAAGGCCGGGTTCGCCATCTGCTGAATCTTGCCGCGGCGGAAGTGCGACCCGGCAATGGTAATCACCACGCATTACGTTTAATGTTCTTGACACTCGGCTTTGCCGTGATCGCTGCACTCGTCTTCATCTCAGCTTCTTATCCGGTGTTCGCCAGTATTCACACCCTCATCGAACACGCAGTTTCCGCGCTCGGTTAATTTCCTGTTCCAGCGAATCTGTTGCGCTCCGTCTGTAATCAGAGAGCTACGGCGGCTGGTAGTAGTTCGAGCCGCTCTTTACAGTCGCGCATTCCCTCTAGAGCTGAATCGTGCGAATCATCGCGGTTTTAGCGCGCACCGTTTGAGATGAGCAACCTACTTCGCATCAATGGACTGACAAAGAATTTTGGCAGCCGGCGCGTGCTTGATGACGCAAGCTTTTCGATTCGCAGCGGCGAAGTGTTGGGTTTAGTTGGACCAAACGGAGCGGGCAAGACGACGTTGCTCGAGTGCCTCGCCGGATTACTACCTTACGATAGCGGCGCTGTTGAGTCGGCCGGCGGCTCAGTTTCCGCGAACCGCAAAGAAACACTCTTCTACCTGCCTGACGCAATTTTTCCCTGGGCCGAGCAAACGGTAAAGTCGATCATCGGATTCTTCAAAGAACTTTATTCGTCTTCGAATCAAGTCGTAGCTGAATTGTCAAAGCCGTTGCGACTCGCAGAGTTGCTGAATGCGCGAGTAGGCTCTCTTTCAAAAGGCGAACGCAAACGATTGTTGCTGGCGCTGGGATTATTGACGCCTCAACCACTCCTTCTGCTCGATGAGCCATTCGATGGTTTGGACCTGCGGCAAAGTCGCGACGTCATTGCCTTGCTGCGGGCCCACGCTTCGGCGGGCCGCACATTAATGCTGTCGATTCATCAACTGATCGATGCCGGCCGCGTCTGCGATCGGCTTGTGCTTTTGACATCGGGACGTGTGGTCGGCGAGGGCACGCTCGCCGAGCTGCAAACGAAAACCAACTTGCCGGACGCGGGCGTGGAGGAAATCTTTCTTGCGCTTACGTAACCTGGTTTTGCTGTTTCGCAAGGAATGGCGCGAGCTGTTTGCCTCCCGCGCGTTTTGGTTAATGTTGCTGATCATTGGACCGCTGGTGGGCCATGGTTTCATCACTGCCGTTCGCCTTTATGCCGAAGCGAGCGGCAGTGGCGGCGGTCCGGCCGCCTTGCCCCAGGCCTTGACGCCGCTCGACGGCATACTCGTGCCCACGTTTGGTGCTTACGATTTGGCCGCTACTTTCCTGTTACCGTTCGTAGCCATTCGCTTGATTGCGCTGGAAAAGGAAACCGGCGGTTTGAAATTGCTACTGCAACTGCCTGAGAGCATTTATACAAAAGTAGGAATCAAAAGCGCGGTGTTATTGACGGGTTGGCTCGTCGCAGCCATACCCGGGCTGATCGCTGTCGTGCTTTGGAAGAGTTATGGCGGCCATTTGTACGGTCCCGAAACTCTAAATTTGGTTCTGGGCCATGGCCTGCGCATGATGCTGGCGACGGCGATTGCCCTTGCCGCTGCCGCGCTCGCTGGCAATGCGGCGAGTGCCGCCATCGTGACGCTTGGAGTCACCGTCGGTTCCTGGGTGATCGATTTTGTGGCTGCGGGACGTGGCGGCATTCTGCAAGTTATTGCGAATTACACACCCGCGGCAGCGCTGCGATCGTTCGAACAGGGATTGCTGCGATTGAATACTGTCGTCGTGATGTTCGCGTTCATTCTTGCCGGGTTGGCATTAACCGCTGTTTGGTTGCAGATTGGCCGCAGCTTCACTTTTCGATTCGCGGGTTCAGCCGTCATTCTTCTTTTGTTGTCCGTGACAATAACCGCGGGCGCGGCTGCACGCAGCAGCCGGGACGTTAGTGAGAACCGGCGCAACTCGTTCGCCGGCGCGGACGAGGCGGCCTTAAGACAAATCAACCAACCGCTAAAGATCACACTTGTGCTGGCTCCTGAAGATCCGCGGCTGGCTGACTACGAACAGAATGTGCTGAAGAAGTTGCGCCGCGTGTTACCTCATCTTGAGGTGAACTACGCAGCAGAAAGCCAGACTGGTTTGTTCGACAATGCCGGCGATCATTACGGCGAGATCTGGTACGAGATGAACGGGCAAAAGGCGATGGAGCGTTCCACGATCGATGCGGTGGTGCTGGAACAGATTTATCGTTTGTCGGGAACTAATCCGCCGGCGCAGACAGAAGAAAACGATTTTCCGGGTTATCCGCTGGCGGCGAATCCGCGGCACGCGTCGTTGATTTTTTATGTTCTGTGGCCGTTGGCTACGATGATCGCGTGGTGGTTCGTTCGCCGCTAACCGGATTCACTCCAATATGCAGAAGGGGACAACAGGATGAGAAAGCAAATTTGTGTGGCACTGGCGGTTGTTTTGTTTACCGTCTCGGCCGGCGCGCTAACGCCGAAACCCAAGACCATGCGGGTGGACTTATCGAAGGAAAAAGTTGGCGGCGAATCAAAGAAATTTCTATCAGTGGTCGGCAACTGGTCCATAGTCGACGACGGCGGCAAAAAGGTCCTTGCCGTCGATGGCCGGCAATGGCTGAAAGGGACGCCGGCAAGCGATCTTGCAAGGAAAGCCCGCACCATCTATGGCTCAAAGCACGAAGAGTTCATCGATAACGTCAAGGCCTTTGCGTATTTTCCTTATGCGGTTGCCAAGGACCTGGGTGATTTTCGCGATGGCCAACTCAGCATCCGTTTCAAGCTCGTTGCCGGCCAGTTGGATCAGTGCGCGGGCATCCTCTTTAACTTAAAACCAAACGGAGATTATCTAACAGTGCGGTTCAACGGGAAGGAAGACAACGTCGTGCTTTGGAAATTCGTGCACGGCAAGCGCAGCTTCGTTAAGAAAGGTTCAGAAAACGTGCCGCTGAATATGAATACCTGGCACACCCTCGACGTTTTCGTGCAGGGCGTTAATATTCAGGCCTCGCTCGATGGCAAGCACTTGCTGGACTATGCGTGGACGGAACCGATCTATGGCAAAGTCGGCGTCTGGTCCAAGACCGACAGTGTTAGTTACTTTGACGACTACACCATGATCTGGGGACAGTAAGCTGCGCCCTTGCCAGACGAAATGCAAAGCCGGATCTAAAAAGCAAACTTTAGATCCGGCTTACTCGCGAACAGCTGCTTAACTCAAAAAACGAACCGCGCTTGCAGTTGGAACATTCGCGGCGGGTCGATGTTGGCGAATGCGGGGATAGCAGTCGGCAACGTTCCCAAGCCGCCAACAAACTGACCGAAAGTGGCCGCGGGCGCGGCAGCATCACCGTACACAGTTACGCCACGCGCTAAAAAGTTTCCGTGATTGAAGATATTGAACCCTTCCAAACGCAACACCAGCGCCTTGTCTTCACCAAGCTTAATGCGGTTCTCGACAAAGATCGCGACGTCAGAAGTTGGCGTGCCGCGGAAGGCGGACTTGCTGATCACCTGGCCATTGATGATCGGGCGATCGTTCAAAATTCCGTCGCCGTTATTGTCAACGTTGGTAGTGGCGTTAAAAGGACGTGCTGAAGCGAGTTGAGTAAGCGTACCCGCGGTGAAATTCCAGGGAAATTGGTAGCTCAACGTAATCACAGCTCGATGTCGCTGATCGACCACACTTGGACCACGCTCTTCCTCACCCAATCGTGAAATCACGCTTTGGTTTGGTCCAATGCCGTTGCCGTCCGGTTCGGTGGTGTTGGTTGCTTTTGAGAGCGTATAGCTGAGCGAGGCAAACAGCTTCTTGTGACCCCGGTAGCTGATCAGCGTCTGCAATCCATCGTAGTCGGCCACACCCAAATTCATTATTACATTCACCTGCCGCACGCCGCCGTTCGTGGGCAGTATTGGCCGCGTTAGATTGGCCGCAGCCACGGTCCTTACCTGGCCGATTGCAGTGCGATCGAAAGGTGATGGCGCGTTTAGATCTACCGTGCGATCAAGATTATTGACATGTTGGTGAACGTAGTCGCCGCCAACGAAGAAGCCTCTGAAGACTTCGCGTTCAGCGCCGATCGAAAAAACCTGGCTGCGCGGGTTGACCAGCTTGTCGGGATAGTTCGGCAGCAAATCAAAGTTCAGACCGAACTGCGCGAATTGAGTGCGATAAAAATCACGCAGCCCGGCGCGAATGATTATGTCGCGTTGTGGTAATTGACTGGCAGGCACGGTCCGCGGATCTACATTGACCGGTACGCACGTCAGGCAAGTCGGAAAACCCGTCGAGGTTGGACCAGTTGGTGTGGCGGTATAAGTCGTTAAGCCGTTCAATCCGTTCACGAGATAACTTGCTACTTGATTAGTGCGGATCTGCGCGTAGTACATGCCATAACCGCCGCGAATCGAGGTGCGCGAATCGCCGCCCGGATGCCAGCCGAAACCAATACGAGGTGCCCAGTTGTTGGTGGCGTCCGTCAACGTTTGCCGGTCGTACCGCAGACCTAAATCCAGCGTCAGATCGCGCGTTACTCGCCAACTGTCCTGCACAAAGCCCGTGTTCAACCATTGCGGCAGTTCGTAACTGTTAATGCCGAAGTTGATCGGCTGCTGGTAATTCAAAACATCAGCGAGGGTTAACTGGTTGAACGGCAGCGTGCGTGATGCGTTATCCGTTCTGAAAGTGAATGTTCCAAGGATCGCGGTCCCCGGTTCACTGCCGGTACCGCCGGCGGTGTGTCGAATGATACTGCCGCCGAAACGCACGTAATGTTTGCCTTTGGACCACGATAACGTATCGGAAATCTGCCACTGATGACTCCACAAATCCGATGCGCGCGACTGTCCAATCGTAAACGGGACGGCGCCGCCGCCACTGCCGCGAGTGTAAGTAGTTGATAGCGTTTGAGCTTCCCAAAGCGTTACCGGATCGCCGTTCAAATATGCGAACCGGGCTTCATTCAAAAGTGCTGGACTCAAAACCGTAGTGTGGTTCACCTGCATGGTCCAGGCACGGCGGCTATAGCGCCGGGCGACGCTGGGTGCGTTGGTTCCGCCTACTGCATCCTGAGGATTGTCGTCGAAAAAGCGATCGACGTTGAACCGCGCCATCAAGGTCTGGTTCGAAGTCAATTTATGATCGAGGCGGCCATCAAAAAGGAACTGGCGATAGTGTCCGGTGTAGTCGAGGCTGCCATCCGCCGGTAGTACGAAAGCCGGGAGCGTGGGGGAGAGAAAGGTGGTGCGGTTCTGACGCGTGTAATCGCCGGTCACAAAGAAAAACGTTTTATCTTTAACGATTGGGCCACCGATGGAACCCGAATACTGTGTTAGCTGGTCGGGAATGTCGACCGGGCTGATTGAGGTCAGCGTCGGTGGCGTCACGCAGGTCGGCACCGAAGGCGGGCAAAATCCGTCGGTTGAAAATGATTTTGCCTGCCAACTGCCGCCCGGTCGCACCAGTAAGAGTGCTTCACCATGAAAATTGTTTGTGCCTGACTTTGTAACAATGTTTAGAGCCGGTCCAGTGGTCCAGCCGAACTCTGAAGAAAACGCGTTCGACATCACGTTGATTTCCTGCACCGCGCCCATAGGCACAGTTGCGATTGCGGTCTGCCGGCCCCAGCCTTCGTCGTTGCTGGCGCCATCAAGCGTGAATGTTGTCGCGCGGCGCGATCCAACGCCCGTGATGAAGTAAGTCGCATTCACAAACAAATCGCCCGTGCCTTTGCCTTGCCGAAATGCAGAGTTCAACAACGGCAAGGTAGTAACCTTGCGGCCAAGTATTGGCGTCTGGTCGATTTGGGTGCTTCGCAACGGCAGGCCAATCTGCGGGTTCGCGCGTACTCCCTCGCTTGTCCCAAACACAGTCACTTCCGCGTTCTGCGCTCCTACCGTCAACTTAACTTTGACAGTCGCGATTTCACCGGAGCGCAACATGATGTCGGTGCGCTGTTCAGTTCCGAATCCTTCCTTCGACACGCTAACCGTATAGGTTCCGGTTAAGGAAAGGGCAGGTACTGTCGCCGTGCCGTCGTCGCCTGAGGTCGCTTCGCGGACCGCTCCGGTTGCCGTGTTGATGACGGAAATCTTCGCGTCCTTAACAATCGCGTCGTTCTGATCGACGACCGCTACGATCATGGATGATGTGTTCGGAGACTGCGCAAAGGAAGCGATGGCGAACGTCACCACTATCGCGATCGCAAATAAGATTCTCGTGCCGCCGGAATAATGCGAGCCTGCTGTCATACCTCTGCTCCTCTGAATTTGCGTTATAACAAAGCTTTCGTGGTTTTGCGGGGGTGGACAGGCAGGAAGGTAAGACTAAGCGGAAATTACTACCAGCCGCCGTAGACTTTGCTGCTGGGCTGGTCGAGGTCGGTCGGAAGAAGCGGGGCGCTGGTCATCGAGCCGAGCTCAAGGGGCGAGGATTTTTTGCGCGTCGAGACATACAGACGCATGGTGAAGAAGAGGATCGCGACCGAAACAGCTATCCAAACGCTCGACCAGACAATGGCGGGAACACCGCTCGCATTGGCCATGTTTAAAGCGTCGCTGGGCAAGCTGGGGCCAAACGGAGATGAAAGAAAGAAAACGGTTTTCAGATCGAGTAACGCGTTAAGAACGCATTGCACCGCTAACAGGCTGACGAAGAATGTCGCGATCCGCGAGTTGGCAAATCTGGCGATGGCTGCCAAGCCAAGCGTCAGCAATGTGCCGGCGAAAAATGTGAATGGTATCCCGGACAATGCGGCGCC
>DATENN010000033.1:0-4627 GCA_035275045.1 Pyrinomonadaceae bacterium | reverse complement strand
GAATCGAGTCTGCACGGTTGTGCATGGCCATTTCGGGGCCGTTAATGAGGGTTTTGACGGTTTGGATTAATGTTTCAAAGCCGCGGCGAAGGTTTACATCGTGCTGATGCAGGTTTACATCGTGCCAATGTAAGTTTACATCGCGCCAATGTAAGTTTACATCGTGGCGTTGCAGCCTTACATCGTGCTAATGCAGGTTTACATCGTGCCGATGCAGGTTTACATCGTACGGCGAAGGTTTACATCATGCCAATGCAGGTTTACATCGTGGCAATGCAGGTTTACATCGTGCCAATGCAGGTTTACATCGTGGCGTTGCAGCCTTACATCGTGCTAATGCAGGTTTACATCGTGCCTATGGAGACTTACATAGTCCCGTTGAAGGTTTACACGTTGCCGCTGTAGGTTTACATCGTAGCAACGCAAGTCTACAACGCCGCTCTTCTATCTTGCCTTGCGGCGGATCAACTCGCCCAAAAAAGTTTGACATACAGCCTTGCCGCCCGTATCGTTTGCGTCGCCCGGAAATCAATTCAATAAAACCAGCGGTCGGTTCAGCCAGATTCATTGGATCTGCGCTTCTTTCTTTAGATCACAGATTGTCACTTCCAATTACGTCAATTGGAATTTCCTTAAACTTTCACCCAACCCCCGGAGGTATTTATGAAAAAGTCTCTCCTATTAGTATTGCTGGTCGTGATGGCATCGTCAGCAGCCGTGGTTGCGCAGACCCAACCGGCCGCTCCTGGTCCACCAAAAGTCCTGTACATCGTTCGCGAAGACATCAAACCAGGAATGATGCCGGCGCACAGCAAACACTCGGCGTCCTTTGCAACAATTTTTAGTAGATTGCAAACACCCAATCACCGCATCGCTCTTGTTCCTGTCGCCGGCAGCGAAAATGAAGTCGTCTACTTAACTGGCGCGGATTCTTTTGCCGAGCTTGAATCGATGTTGCAAACAACCGACAAGAAAATGGGCGCTGTAACCGGTAACACCAGGATGGAGCTTGCGCGCCTTAACGGTGAAGCGCCGCAGTTGCACGCAGCCATGCGCGACATGCTCGCGATCTATCGGCCGGAACTTAGTTTCAATCCTGGCGTGGTGCTGCCGCAGATGCGGTATTTTTCAGTCAATACGGTCCGCGTCCGCCCCGGACATGACCAACAGTACGCCGATTTATTTCAAAAGATGGTTAACGTTGCGCGGGATAAGGCAAAAGTTGACGGCTTGCACGTAGCGGTGTTTCAAGTGATCTCTGGTGCGCCCGGCGGCACCTATCTGATCTTTCGCCCGATGAAATCGCTGGGCGAATTTGACCAGGCCATCAACAGCAGGGTCCGCGCGGCGATGAGTGAAGATATGCGCAAGGACGCTGATAAAGCTTACGGTGACGCCGTGATGTCCAGCGAGACAAGCACTTATTGGATGACACCGGAGATGAGTTATGTAGATAAGGAATTTGCCGCCATGGATCCCACTTTCTGGAATCCCAAACCAGAACCGGTCGCGGCGAAACCTAAGCCGAAAAAGAGAACTCCGAAAGCAACCGCGTCAACACCGCCGGCAAACTGATCGTTAGTTCTCGATAGCAACCGATCAAGCAGTTTAGAGTTCGAGATTTTCAGAGTCGCCGCTCGCAGGCGCTCAAGACTCGAGGCTCTGGACTGCTTGATTGCTTTTATGGCGTGCTAGTCGTGACGCAACGCACGCACCGGATCGATGCGCGCGGCGCGTGCGGCTGGATAAAGCGCAGCGAGGATCGAAACTACTAAAGCGAATGCGATTGCGCTTGCCGATAACCAGGGCGGCAGCGCGAAGAAATCAATGAACGACGCGGCTTGCGGTTTGAGAATGAAGCGATAAGCAAGCCGGTTGGCGATTCCCGCCATGGCCCAGCCGGCTAACACGCCGATCACGCCGCCGCATAATCCAATCACCGCTGCCTCAAAAAAGAAGATCAGTTTGATTTCGCGATCTTCGGCGCCAATCGCCTTCATGATGCCGATTTCGCGGGTACGCTCGAGTATCGACATGATCATGGTGTTGGCGATGCCGAACGACGCCACCCACAACGAGATGCCGCCAAGCAAACCAAGCGCGGAGTCGACAATCAGAAAAACCGTTTTGATTTGTTCTAGTTGATCGACGATTGAAAAACTGCCAAAGCCTCGCTCAGTTAGCTGCTTTCGCACATCGGTCAGAACTTCCGGACTGGTAACTCGAATGACAGCCGCTTCATAACCCTCCGCCTCCTGTTCTTCTAAAGAACCTGATTGTCGCGCCAGCGCAATCGCCACCTGACTCAATGGACCACGATGTTCAACTGACCACTGACGTGCCGCGTGAATGGGAATGTAAACGGCGGCGGCGGGCATCAACCCCACCATACCGCCCTGCCCCGGTCCTTCTTTCAAAGCCAGATTGAGTACCCCGACGATGCGAAACTTTCGCGCCGCCAAATCTGTTCCGGCTGCCGGTTGCTCATCGAGTGGAATGCCAAAAAAGTTCGACGGCTCGGCTGCGCCATTCTCTTCCTGGCTTTTCTTCTCTTCGTTTTTATCGGGCGGCGCTAGGAATTCAATCGTTTCGCCGATCGCATCCTGCGGATAGACGTAACCAAAATCCTCCAGGAAGTTGTCGGTCACTATTGCTTCGTCCGCGTCCGCAGAACTAATCATTCCCCCCGCAAGAAACGTTTTGAAGCGGGACGATCCGTTTGGCACTGACGTACCGGACGCGGTTTCGAATCGCACGTGACCGTTCGCTCGTGTGTAAACATACAAGCTGAGAGTCGGCTGCACATAGGCGACACCAGGAATCGCCGAAATTTCGGTGACCGCTGCATCATCAAGTATGCGCGTTGGATTCTTATCGGGCTTCAAACGCGGGCCGTTGCGACGCTGCCCCGGTTCCTCCGTCCGTCCGCGCTGTCGATCGAATCCGGCAGTCGCAAGGTTGGTGAGGCTGCGGCCAAAAACCGTGATTTCGTTGAAGAGGTCGAGCGCACCAAAACGCGCCAGCATGTTGCGCTGCAATCCAAGACCGAACGACACCATCGTCACAATCACGGCCACGCCGACAATGACTCCCATCGTTGTCAACAGCGCGCGCAACTTCGCCTGGCGCAGATTGCGAAATGCGAGTTGCAGGATGTCGAGGAAACTCATTTAAGATGGACTTGGATTTAGGTCTGGGCCTTGGGCCTTGGTTTTCGAACTTTGAACTTTGAATTTTAAACTCTAATTAAAGACATGCCTCACCGCATCAACCGTCCAATCAGCCAGGCTTCGCGTCACAACATCTGCTCCTGCCGCTCGTAAATCGGATTCAGCAACTGTATTTGTGACGCCTAATGTGCGCATGCCCGCGACGCGACCAGATTCGATTCCAGGCGGCGAATCCTCAACGACCAAACAGTCGGCCGCGCTCAACGCCCGAGTTCTTTGTTGATTAAGTTTCGCTAAGGCCACCCGATAACAATCTGGCGCAGGTTTGCAAACCTGTACATCGTCGGCAGTAACCAACACGCTGAACAGCGATCGCAACCTCGCGCGATCCAATACGTAACCAACTTCGTCTGAGTCGGCCATGCTGACCACGCCGAGCTGAAAGGTCCTGGAGGCGGCTTTCAGAAATGTCTCCACGCCCGGACACAGCGGCAGTTCTTCTTCAATCAACTTGCGATGGCGCTCAGTCTTCGTTTTGAGTAATTCCGTCAGTGTTTCCTCGCTTAAAGACTTGCCCGATCGTTCGTACGCGGCGCGCACAAATGTTTTGTCGTCCATCCCCAGACAGCTGAAATAGTCAGCCTCGCTAAGATCGATCGCTTGTTCGCGCAGCACCTCCTGATAGACACCCATTTGCAAGCGCTCGTCGTCAATGATGACGCCATTAAAATCAAAAAATATTGCTTGAATCATAAATATGAATTCAAAGTCCAAGGTCCAAAGTCCAAAGTCCAAAGTCTGAAGTCAGTTATGAGAACCAATTTACGAATGCGACTGACCCTGGACCTGCGACCTTGGACTCTGGACCGTCGTTGTTTGCGCTTTCGTAATCTTCGAATTTTGCTCTTCAAACAGTTTTGGCAAGCGCTCGCTTTCTAAAACATCAAGACGCCGCAATACTTCCGCCAGCGACAGCTCATTTTTTAGATTCACTCTGTAATCCAAATCCGCGCGCAGCCGATCCTTCTCGCCCTGCCGGTTTTGCGACATCATGATTATCGGCGCCTGCATTCCCGCAATTACTGCCAGCACCAAATTCAACATTTGATAAGGCGCTGGATCAAAGCCGCGAAAAAGAATGTATGAGTTGAAAATAATCCACGCGATGATTAATCCAACCGAAGTGCCGATAAATTTCCAGCTGCCACCAAACTCCGCGATCAAATCTGCGGCGCGGTCCGCCACGGTAAGACGCAACGCCTGTTCTTCATTCACATTGCGTGAAACCCGCGACCGTAGTAACTCATCGGTCCGTCGCAAGCGGTCCGTCAAAGCGCTTAACATCTCAAGCGCAACGTCGGGGTTCGAACGCACAAACGTTAGAAAAGCAGGACGAGAAAGAATCGCAAGCCGCGCGTCGTCGACAACGCGCGCGTCAGCGGATCGCATCCGCCCAT
>DATENN010000032.1:0-3867 GCA_035275045.1 Pyrinomonadaceae bacterium | reverse complement strand
AAGATTGTTAATAGAGTGCTGGCCAGACGGGGAGTGGATTTAGGAATTCGTGAAGCGACCAGCTCGATCGTTCGCTATGCCTTGCTCTTTCTTGGTTTGCTGGTGATTCTGCAAACGATCGGCATCGATTTAACGGCCCTCAGTATTTTGACCGGCGCCGTTGGTCTCGGCATTGGCTTCGGACTGCAAAACATCGCCAGCAATTTCATCAGCGGCATCATTATCCTGTTTGAACGACCCGTACGGATCGGCGACCGGATCGCGATAGGAGACGTTGAGGGCGACGTTGTCAGAATCGGCGGCAGGAGCACAACCGTCTTAACAAACGACAACATAGACATCATTATCCCCAATTCGAAACTGATCACGGAAAACGTAGTGAATTGGACCCACAGCGAGCGCAAAGTTCGTTTTCGAATTCCGGTCAGCGTTGCGTTCGATACGGATATTCGTAAGGTTGAACAGGCACTGCTGGAAGCTGCCAAGAACGTTTACGAGGTTTTGGAAACCCCTGCGCCTGGTGTCAGGTTCATAAGTTTCGGTGACAATGGACTCGATTTCGAACTGCGTGCCTGGACCACTGCTCTGGTACAGCGTAGAGGCAAGTTCACCAGTGAGCTTAACTTTGCCATTTACGATAAGTTCAAAGAGTATGAAATCGAGGTGCCATATCCCCAGCGCGATGTCCGTATTAGAAGCAACGCATTTGAGATGAGTCACAAGGAAAATAACACACACATTGAACCGTCATGAGTGTGCTGCTCGAATGTCAGTGATTGCCATGAAAACACTCTTCGTCTCCCTTCTAGCGCTGGTTCTTACTATGGCTTTGCGGGTCATGACTCCTACTGTACAGCAACAAACAACGGCGGCAAGATCCGACGGGTCGCAGCTTCGGGCGATCGAGGCTTACATTAATCGCGGTTGGCAAACGCTGACTCGCTCGAACCACGACGTTGCGCAAGCAGCGGTCGATCCCAAATTTCCGCTTGGTCCGCAGCAGCGCCCTGTGATCTACGTTCCCGCAAAAGAGGACCTCAATAGGATTGAATCGTCCCTTAGCGCGCAAATGTCAGCGCAGGACTTTGCGGCGATCGAAGTGGGGCAGTTGCCTGCAAACTGGGCTGAGATCAAGCAACCGGGTTTGCTTTATTTGCCTCATCCTTACCTCGTGCCCGGAGGCCGTTTCAATGAGATGTATGGCTGGGACAGTTATTTCATTCAGGTTGGGCTACTGCGGGCAGGCAAGATTGAGTTGGCCCGCCATATGGCTGACAACTTTGTCTATCAGATCGAGAACTACGGCAAGATTCTGAATGCCAATCGCACCTACTATCTCACGCGATCACAACCGCCTTTTCTAACGCCGATGATTCTGGGAGTTTATCGCGCGACGCACGATAAAGCCTGGTTGGAACGAGCACTACCAGCAATCGAGATCTACTATCAATATTGGACCACAGGACCGCACTTGGTCGGGCAAACAGGTCTCTCGCGCTATTACGATTCAGGCGCTGGACCGGCACCCGAGGTAGTAGCCGATGAACGCGACGAGCACGACAAAACTCACTACGATCGCGTCAGAGAGTATTACCGTACTCATCACATAGCGGATTACGACTCGAATAAGTACTACAACCGTAACGATGACCAGTTGACAGAGTTGTTTTTTAAAGCAGACCGTTCCATGCGTGAGTCGGGCTTTGATCCCTCGAATCGATTTGGCCAATTCAACGCCGAGATACTCAATTACAATCCGGTTTGCCTGAACTCCCTGCTATATCTCATGGAGGTTCAGACCGCGGAGATTGAACGGATTCTGGGCCATCAATCCGCGGCGGACGTCTGGACCAAGCGCGCTCGCATACGACGTGATCGAGTAAATCAGCTCTTGTGGGACAAAAAAGACGGTCTTTATTACGACTATAACTTTAAGACAAAGAACCTCCGCCGCTATCCATTTGTGACGACTTTCTATCCGCTGTGGACCGGACTTGCGAACGCCTCGCAAGCGTCGCGCGTCGTCAAGAATCTAAGTCTGTTCGAACGCCCCGGAGGGCTACAGACCAGCACCACGCGGAGTGGCAGCCAGTGGGACGCGCCCTTTGGCTGGGCTCCCATGCAAATGATCGCGGTAGCGGGTCTGCGACGGTACGGCTATCACGCTTTCGCCAACCGCATTGCCGTAAAGTTTCTTTCGCTTATCATTAAGGAGTTTAACGAGCACAACGTGATCGTTGAGAAGTATGACGTTGAGCGACGTGAATCTCAGATCCGCGATGGTCTGAAGTTTGGTTACACTTCCAATGAGATCGGCTTTGGCTGGACGAACGCAGTCTTTCTCGAACTCTATGCAGGTTTGCCGCAGCAGGAACGAAACGGCCTCTCATCCTTTCGATGAGTACTTTCTCTTAGGCTCGGCTTTCCCAAAATTTCCTTCTTTTTTGTTTCTCTGTCGTTTATCAACGAGTTCTAATCGTCACAAAAACCGTGGCGCTGCGATGGTTCACGAGTAAAAGCAAAGGGCGCTTATCGGAGCGCTCAATGGCTGCCCTGAGATCGGCCACGGACCGGATTGACTGCTGATCGATCTGCTCAATGACGTCGCCCTGTTGGATTCCGGCATCTGCTGCTGGTCCAGACGGATCGACTTCGAGCACCACCAGCCCCTGCACGTCAGCACTTATCCCTAACTGTTGCGCGACCGCGGGTGTTAGCGGCTGGACGGCGATACCGAGTTTTCCACTATCGTTTGTAGCCGATGGCGCCTCACGGTCGTTGGTTGGACCAGATTGACGTTGCTCAGCAATAAACTCGCCGAGCGTGGGACTCAACTCCTGTTCATTGCCCTCTCTGGAGATTCTTAACGTTACTGTCCGTCCGGGTGGAGTGCTTGCGATCTCGTTACGAAAGCCATTGGCATCGGTAATGACATTTCCATTGAGAGCGAGAATCACGTCGCCGCGCTTCAATCCGGCTCGCTCTGCTGCGCTCCCGGCCTGCACCTGGCTGACGATCACTCCTTTCGCATTGTTCAATCGGAGACTCGCCGCAATGTCCTCTGTCACCGGCTGGACCGTCACACCAAGATGCCCGCGCGTGACTTTTCCATTCTTCACCAGCTGGTCCAAAACGTCCCGCGCCATGTTGGAAGGAATTGCGAAACCAATTCCGATACTGCCGCCGGAAGGCGAGAGGATTTGCGAGTTGATTCCCACCAGATCGCCATTTGCGTCAACTAGCGCGCCTCCGGAATTGCCTCGATTGATCGGCGCATCCGTCTGCAAGAAGTCTTCAAAGCTTCCATTGCTGAGACCTGTGCGCCGACCCTTTGCACTGATGATGCCGAGTGTAACCGTCTGGCCGATGCCAAGCGGGTTGCCGACGGCGAGCACGACGTCACCCACTTGAACCTTGTCCGAATCTGCCAGCGCCAAAGGTGTCAATCCGCTCTCGTCGGTCTTTAAGACAGCCAAGTCCGAAGGTGGATCAGAACCGACCAGCTTTGCAGTCACTGTTCGTGGACCTTGCAAATCGACCTCAATCCGTTGTGCGCCGTCAATGACGTGATGATTCGTGAGGATATAGCCATCGGCAGTAACAATGACTCCCGAACCTAGGCCCCTAACGCGTTGCTCGGGTGCCGGCGATTGTGGTTCGCCAAAAAAACGACGAAAGAAAGGGTCGTCCATGAAAGGAAATTGTTGCGGAGATCGCGAACGCGATTCTGTTCTGATTGTTACAACAGATGCAGAGACTCGTTTTACGACTTCCGCATACGAGGTTCGTATGGCCGCACTGGTAGTAGAGGGCGGCGCGGCCGGAGCTGGAAGATTCACCTTTTCTTCACGGCCGCAACTACTGATC
>DATENN010000031.1:0-2875 GCA_035275045.1 Pyrinomonadaceae bacterium | reverse complement strand
CTGGGCCACGCTGTCACTGAACATGCCCGACTTCACGCGTTTTGGTCGCAGCCAGCGAGAACAAGCGCTCGGACAGATAGTGGCGCTGCCAAGCACAATGACCGTGTTTGCAGCGATGGGTGTAATTATCACTTCAGCGGCGGTCATTATTTATCCACACATGAAGGCGGACGAGTTGTGGGATCCGATGAAACTGGTGGGACAGTTTCATAGCGTAGTGGTAATTGCGATCTCGATGTTCACCGTGGTGGTCGCCACCTTAGCGGTAAACATCGCCGCGAATGTCGTGTCGCCCGCAAATGATTTTGCCAACGCCTTTCCGAAATGGATTTCGTTTCGCACGGGCGGTTTGATTACGGGCATCATTGGTATTCTGATGCGGCCCTGGCGTTTGCTTGCCGATCCTTCGGGCTACATCTTTGCGTGGCTGGTGGGATATTCCGGTGGTTTAGGTTCGATCGCCGGCGTCTTAATCGCCGACTACTGGTTCGTACGGCGCAAGCGGCTCGCGCTTGCCGACCTGTATCGCAGCAGTGGCAGCTATACATACTCGGCTGGCTGGAACTGGCGCGCGGTGATCGCAACGTTACTCGGTTGCGCGTTCGCGTGGGGTGGAAAAATGCTGGCGTGGTTCGATGTGAACGTCAGTTGGTTGCTCGATCTGTACGCCTATGCATGGTTCGTTGGTTTTGCAGTGGCGGCACTGGTTTATATAGCCCTGATGAAACTGCTGCCCCCGTCCGCACGCGCGCAACAGCCCGTCGAGAGCGGTTGATCAGATTGCGACCGCTTCTGAAAATTGGCTATTAGATGCTATAAACATGCGCGTCCCGGCAACTTCGGCCAATTCCTTCGCCACCTAAAGTAAATAACTTTGGTTAGATTTTTTAACGAGGAACTTCAAAATGCCACGAACAGTTAAATGCGGACTCATCCAATGTACCAACGCGGCGCCGAGCGACTTGCCCATCGATGACATCAAGCGGCTGAACATTGAAAAGCATCTCGGCTTTATAGAACAAGCTGGCCAGCAAGGCGTGCAGATTCTCTGCATGCAGGAGGTGTTCACCACTCCATACTTTTGCGCCGAGCAACAGACCCGTTGGTATGAAGCCGTCGAACGGATTCCGGATGGACCCACCGTGCGATTGATGCAGGAAGTTGCAAAGGCCCATGGCATGGTCATCGTCGTGCCGATTTATGAAGAAGAAATAACCGGCGTCTACTACAACACCGCTGCGGTGATTGATGCGGACGGCAAGTATCTGGGCAAGTACCGCAAGAACCACATTCCGCACGTTAATCCCGGGTTCTGGGAAAAATTTTACTTTCGCCCCGGCAATCTCGGTTACCCGACATTCGATACGGCGTTTGCGCGGGTTGGTGTTTACATTTGTTATGACCGTCATTTCCCTGAAGGCGCTCGCGCGCTTGGGTTGAACGGCGCGGAGATCGTTTTCAATCCTTCTGCCACCGTTGCCGGTCTATCCGAATACCTGTGGCGAATCGAACAACCCGCACACGCGGTCGCCAACGGTTATTTCATTGGGGCAATCAATCGCGTTGGTCACGAAAAACCGTGGGACATCGGCGAGTTTTACGGACAAAGCTATTTCTGCGACCCGCGCGGCCAGTTCATTGTCGAAGCTCCACGCGATCAGGATGCGCTGGTCGTGGCTGATCTTGATTTGGACAAGATTCGCGAAGTAAGAAATACGTGGCAATTCTTCCGCGACCGCCGGCCGGATAGTTACGGCGCGCTGGTGGCCGATTAACAACCAGTTCAAGGTTCAAAGTCTGATTAGTAAATTCAATTGGACTTGGGATTTGGAATCTTCGAATTAACCTTTGAACTTTGAACTAGATTTTGCAGGAGTTATCGATGGACCTTTCTATAACCGTTAACGGCATGACCTTTCCTAACCCGTTCCTGCTTGGTTCTGGTCCGCCGGGAACGAATGCTCGCGTGATCGCAAAGTCTTATGACGCCGGTTGGGGCGGCGCGGTAGCCAAGACAGTCAGTCTGGAATCGGCAAAAGTCGTCAACGTTGTGCCGCGCTACGGCAAGCTGCGTTCGAAAACGAGCGGCGAGGTTATTGGTTTCGAAAACATCGAATTAATTTCTGATCGTCCGATCGATTTATGGCTGGAAGAGTTTCGCCAGATTAAAAAAGATTACCCCAGGCATATTTTGATCGCCTCGATCATGGAAGAGTACGAAAAGAGCCGTTGGCAGGAATTGACGCGCCTGGTCCAGGATACCGGCGTCGATGCGTTCGAACTCAACTTTTCTTGTCCTCATGGAATGACTGAACGCCGTATGGGATCGGAAATGGGCGAACACCCTGACCTCTGTGAAGAGGTAACCAGTTGGGTAACTGAAGTTTCAAACATTCCGGTTTGGGCCAAGATGACCCCGAACATTACGAACATTAAAGAACCGTCGCTGGCCGCAGTACGCGGTGGCGCGGTAGGCATCTCGGCCATCAACACGATTCTGTCAGTTATCGGCGTCGATCTAAACACGCTTCGGCCCATGCCCACGGTGGAGGGACATACTGTTCCCGGCGGCTACTCGTCGCAAGCCGTTCGACCAATTGCTCTAAGAATGGTGAGTCAACTTGCGTTGGGCTTGCCAAAAGATATTTCCATCAGTGGTATCGGTGGAATTGAAAATTCGCACGACGCGTTGGAATTTTTTCTGCTCGGATCTTCCACGGTGCAACTTTGCACCGGCGTAATGCTTCACGGAGTAAAGATGATCGACGAGCTGAAAGAAGGGCTGGAAAAGTTTATGGTCGACAAAGGCTTCAGCTCGGTGCAGGAAATCGTGGGCAAGAGCCTCGGCTACTTTTCGACGCACATGGATCTGGTG
>DATENN010000030.1:0-10796 GCA_035275045.1 Pyrinomonadaceae bacterium | reverse complement strand
TACCGGCGCGCTTTCAAACTTTATAAGCGAATCGGACGGCGGCTGCCGGCCGTGCTCAGAAATATTGAGGAGCTGAATTTTGCCGCCGTCAAAGACTACGTTCCGCAAGTTTATTCTGGAAAAGCGACTCTATTCCTGGCCAGCGACGATCTGACTGCCGCTTTCGACGTAGAAGAAGGCTGGCATGGTTTGGTAACGGGCGGTTTGGAAAAGATACAAGTGTCTGGCAATCACCTGGACATAATCAAAGAGCCGCATGTACGCACCTTGGCGGAAAAATTACGCAGTTGTCTTGACCGCGCATGGCGAAATTGATAGCGCGCAGCCGCAGTGAATTCTGGCAAGCGCATGCTTTTGAGACTTTTTATCTACTACAACGAATCAGACAGGCGCGAGTGTAAAGGCAGTTAAGGGCTCGTTCCGAAAGCGAAAGTTCAAAGAACGTATGAGCATGAGTTCGGCAGTTTATCCGCTAAAGTCAGTCGCGCCATCCGAAGTAAACCTGGGTTACTTACGGCCCAACAATCCGCTTCCATTGGTGCTGCGCCCAGCACTGAAGAGTCTGGATTTGATCGGATGGGCAAGACGTAATCTTGATTTCATCGACAGCGCGCTACTGAAGCACGGTGCAATTCTCTTTCGCGACTTTGAAATATCAGCGGTGGACCAGTTTGAGAAGTTGATCGAAACGGTGTCCGGCCCTTTGCTGGATTATTCATACCGCTCAACTCCGCGCAGTGTGGTAGCGGGAAGAATTTATTCATCTACTGAGTATCCGGCGCATCAATCGATTCCGTTGCATAACGAGAACGCCTATTCACTCAGTTGGCCCATGAAGCTGTGGTTCTTTTCGATGGAGGTTGCAAAACAAGGCGGAGCGACGCCGATTGCTGACAGCCGCAAAGTGCTCAAGAGTATTCCCGCCGAAATCTGCGACACGTTCGTGCGCAAAGGTTTGATGTACGTCCGAAATTACGGCGTAGGTTTGGACCTGCCGTGGCAGGAGGTTTTTCAAACCTCCAGCAAAGCGGTGGTCGAAGATTTTTGTCGCAAAGCCGATATGCAGTTTGAATGGTTGACTGATGATCAGTTACGCACGCGTCAGATCTGTCAGGTTATTGAGCGTCATCCGCGCACCGGTGAAATGGTTTGGTTCAACCAGGCGCACCTATTCCACGTCTCGCGCCTTCAGGCCGAAGTTCGTGACTGGCTATTGTTAGCATTGGGTGAAGACAACTTACCGCGCAACGTTTATTTTGCCGACGGTTCGCCGATCCCCGCAGACATGATTGATGAAATAAGCCGTGCGTGTGACGAGAACGCGGTTCTTTTTCCCTGGCAGAAGGGCGATGTCCTGTTGCTTGACAACATGTTAAGCGCGCATGGACGCAAGCCCTTCGTGGGCAAGCGCAAGGTCGTCGTGGGTATGGCAGAACCAAATCAACCTATGCCGGCGCGTGCGGCGAGACACAGAATTTTGAGCAACATCTAACGTCGCTGATTAAAAACGATGGCAACTCTAGTTCAGGAAATCCTCAATGTGCGTGAAAGATTGACCGGTGGGCTTTTTCCCCGGCGAGCCTTTCTCGCTGAATTCAACAACACCGCGCGAGCGTATCCGTACGACAAATGTCTTCACGAGCTATTCGAAAGCCAGGTGGAGCGCACCCCCACGGCCGTCGCCGTTGTTTCAGATGAACGGCAACTTACTTATGCCGAGCTGAATGCTCGCGCGAATCAACTCGCGCGCTTTCTGCGAAGATTTGGTATCGGGCCAGATTCGTTGGTCGGCTTGTGTCTTGATCGTTCGATCGACATGGTTGTTGGCATTCTCGGAATACTGAAAGCGGGGGCCGGCTATGTGCCAATGGATCCAACCTACCCCGCTGATCGGTTGTCCTACATGCTTCAGGACGCCAACGTCTTCGTGTTGTTAACGCAGTCTCATCTGATCGATCAACTCCCGCAACACAATGGGCCTCGTCTTTCGCTCGACACCGATTGGGACGTCATAGCCAAAGAACGCAGAGAAAATCTGCCCGCATGGGCCAATCCCGGCAATCTTGCGTATGTCATTTATACGTCAGGTTCAACCGGCAAGCCTAAAGGCGTGATGGTCCATCATCGCGGTCTGGTCAATTATTTGAGTTGGGCAACTGAAAACTATCGTGTTGCGGACGGCTGCGGCGCCCCGGTCCATTCTTCAATCTCGTTCGACCTGACAATTACAAGTCTGTTTACCCCACTGATGGCCGGTCGCAGCGTATTCCTCGTACCGGATGGCATAGAAAATCTGGTAAGAGCGTTAATGGCGCGCACCAATTACAGCCTGGTAAAGATTACGCCTGCGCATCTAAGAGCACTCGCGGAATTGATGGCTGCCGATAGCGTCGACGGCCGCATCCGCGCGCTGGTGATCGGCGGCGAAGCGCTGCACCTCGAGAATCTGACATTTTGGCGCAACCACGCGCCCGCGACTCGTTTGATCAACGAATATGGACCAACAGAAACTGTGGTCGGTTGCTGCGTCTATGAAGTTTCAGATGAAGATCCGGATGCTGGGCCGGTGCCGATTGGTACACCCATCGCGAATTCGCAGCTGTACGTGATGGACGATTTACTGCAACCAGTCGACAAGGGTGTGACCGGGGAACTCTATATCGGTGGCGACGGTGTCGGTTTGGGTTACCTGAACCGCCGCGAGTTGACCGACGAAAGATTCATTAACGACCCGTTCAGCCGGACGGCGCGCGGACGTCTTTATCGCAGCGGCGACCTGGCGCGCTTTGATGAATCGGGAAATCTGGTGTATCTCGGCCGCATCGACAACCAGGTCAAGATCAAGGGCTTTCGCATCGAGTTAGATGAAGTCGAAGCGATTCTAAGTCAATGCGCCGGGGTGCGTGATTGCGCGGTTATAGCCCGCGAAGACGCTACCGGCGAACGGCGGCTGATAGCTTACGTAGTTCTCGACGAGGCGAAACAACTCGACGAGTTGAAAAAGGCGATGAAGCAACGCGTTCCCGATTACATGGTGCCGACAACATTCGTAGCCATGGAGGCGCTGCCGCTCACCCAGAACGGTAAAGTCGATCGGCAGATCTTGCCGGCGCCCGATCGCAAGACTAACGGCTGCACGGAAAGCTGTAGAACAAAACATTCTCAGGTAGAGAAGACGCTGATGAAAATCTGGGCCGAGGTTCTCAAGGTCGAACAAATAGCCGTTCATGATAACTTTTTCGATTTGGGTGGCGACTCGATTCTCGGCACCTTGATCCTGGCGCGGGCTGCGCAAGCGGGCATCAAACTTTCGCCGCGCGAACTTTTCGAACATCAAACCATCGCAGCACTATCAAATGTTGCTCGCTAATGTAATACCGCGGTTTCCTGCAAGCCTGAAACCATTGCGGTTTCCCGGCGTGGACCTGCCCGAAGATGAAGTTCACTTGTGGCAGGCGAACCTCGATAGTCATGATGCGAGCATTTTCGAATCCTTCTTATCTGCGGACGAAATCGCGCGCGCTAATCGCTTCCACTTCTCAAGCGACCGAAAACACTATGTCGTATGTCGCGGGTTGCTGCGCAATCTGCTGGCGGCTTATCTTAGCGTCGATGGTCGCAAGCTACAGTTTTGTTACGGCGCGCAAGGCAAGCCTTTCGTGATCCAGCAGGACGAGCGCCAGATCAACTTCAATGTTTCGCATTCACATGGCCGCGCTGCTTTTGCTTTTGCGGTAAATAAAGAACTCGGAGTTGATATTGAATTTGTGAAGAGTGACTTTGAAGTGGACGAGATTGCGCAACACTTCTTCTCGCGAAACGAAGTCGCGTCTTTGCGGGTGGTACCGGCCCATTTGCGGAAACATTGTTTCTTCAACTGCTGGACCAGAAAAGAGGCATACATCAAAGCGCGCGGTGAAGGCCTATCAATGCCCTTGAATGAATTTGATGTTTCGTTACGGCCGGATGAGCCCGTAGCTTTGTTGAATAATTATCGCGAGGAACGTGAATTATCGCGATGGAGTATGCGTTCGATTCCGGCGCCCGAGGGTTATGTGGGCGCGGTTGTGGTGACGGGCAACGATTGGACTCTTAAGAGCTTCAGCTTTGAAAATAGCCAACGCGCAAAAACCTTACGCACGCGCGGGCAGGTGCAGGCACAAGCATCAGTCGCTTGAGGGCGCGCTCTCCGCCTCTTCTTTTTTTCTCCGCCACATTCCCGCGATTTGATTGGCCTCGGCAAGCGTCATGTTATCGTAAATGTCAGCGGTGTTTTTTACTTCACCGTCTTCCAACTCAAGCACTTCCCAGTCGGGTGCATTCGGATCGGTTCCGGCGCGCCCTGGCTTCACGCGAATTTCGTAAGAAATTTCAGGCGAGTTAGTCTGATCGGTCATCCATTCTTCCTTTGCGAGCGTTCGGATTTTCGTAATCAGTTCGATAATGCGAAACAGGAATCTATCACGTTTCGAATTGACGCGTCACGGATCGCGATTGCGATTCTCCTCGACCAAACGTTGCTGTCAAACAGCAGGTCGGGTAGCATGGCGCCGCAACGCGTCCGATCGCTTTTGCCTTGTCGTCCTTTTCAAAAGCGACATGGTACGATCCGATCATCACTACCAACCAACCCAGTTTACGAACCAAGCACCAAAGTCTCTGTTTCGCTAAAAATCTATGACTATTGATAGACGCAATTTTCTACGAGGTTCTGCGGTTTTCGCCGGCACTACCGGGCTATTAAGCAGGGCTGTTTTTGCGGAGAGCTCCCCATTCGAACCAGTGCAACAGCGCGAAATTCCCGACGCGATTCGCAAACTCAAAAAAATGACCGACGATGTGACGCCGATCACCCTCGAAGAACGTCGCGCCCGCATTGAAAAAGCCAAGCGTTTGATGCGCGAGCAACGCATCGACGCTATCTACATCGAACCCGGCTCGAGCATGTTTTACTTCACCGGAGTGCAATGGGGCACCAGCGAACGCATGTTCGCCGTCGTCATTCCCGCACGCGGCGAGATCGCGTGGGTGGTGCCGAAATTTGAAGAGGAGCGCGCGCGTGAGCTAATCAAATTCGGTAACGACATCCGCACCTGGGAAGAAGATGAAAGTCCTTACCGTCGCGTTGCGGAAATCTTTCGCGATCGAAGGATTCGCACCGGTCGAGTTGGCATCGAAGAGCGCGTCCGGTTCTTCCTGTTCGACGGCATTCGTAAAGAGGCGCCGGCTCTTCAGTACGTGAGTTCCACGCCGATAACAGCCGGCTGTCGCATGTTCAAGTCGCCGGCCGAAATCGCACTGCTCAAAAAATCGAACGCGATTGCATTGGCTGCTTACAAGGCCACTCATGATTCGATGAGAGACGGCATGCCGCAGGACGAGTTTGCGCGGAACTGTTCAGCAGCGATGCAGGCGTTGGGCGCGGCCGGCGGTATCTTTGTCAGTTTTGGAAAGTACACTGCGTTTCCGCACGGCAGCATTACACCGCAAAAACTGCACGAAGGCGATGTCGTTTTAATGGATGGGGGTTGCACGGTCGATGGTTACCAATCTGACATAACGCGCACATTCGTTTTCGGCAAACCCTCACAGCGTCAACGCGAGATCTGGAATTTGGAACGTCGCGCGCAAGACGCAGGGTTCGAGGCCGCAAAAATCGGCGCGCCCTGTGAAGCCGTCGATGCTGCGGCCCGAAAAGTCATAACCGACGCCGGCTTTGGTCCAAACTACCGAGTTCCTGGCTTGCCGCATCGGACCGGACACGGAATTGGTTTGGACTTTCACGAATGGACCAACTTTGTTCGCGGCAACAAAACGCCGATTCAACCGGGCATGTGTTTCAGCGATGAGCCGACAATTGTAATTTATGGCGAGTTCGGAATGCGGCTCGAAGATTGTTTGTACATTGCTGAAGATGGCGCGCGGTTTTTTACGCCGCAGAGCAAATCGATTGACGAGCCATTTGGGTGACAGATCCGCAGATGACGCAGAATTAGAAGGTACAGCCTGTATTGTTGCTAACTGTTAGATTCATATCTGCGCAATCCGTGTAATCTGCGGATTATCAGCCATGCCGGAAGATTGTTCACACTTAGATCAGGTGAGGGAAGTAACACCTAGCGCGGACGGGTGTGAAGACTGCCTGCGCATTGGCAGCGATTGGGTGCACCTGCGGCTTTGCATGAGCTGCGGCCACGTTGGCTGTTGTGATTCGTCGCCAAACAGGCACGCGACAAGACATTTTCACGCGAGCCATCATCCGATTATCAAGTCCTTTCAACCCGGCGAAGAGTGGGGTTGGTGTTACGTCGATGAATTAATGTTCGATCGATTGTAGCTCACTGGGCTTTCCTTGCGCTTTGCGTCGCGGTGTTTGCCGGAGCTTCCGTTTTCGCGATTAATTCTTCCAAGACAAGCTCTGCGGCGGGCCGAGTGTCCGCCTTCAAAACTTCTGCCATCTGCTTCAAGGCATAATCGTTGTCCGCCGGCTCGATTGAAACAGAACAATCCCGCGGCACGAACAATTTGAAATCGCGCATGTACGCATCGTTAGCGGTGAAGAGTACGCAGTTGTTGCCGGCAATCCCGGCAAGAATCAAGTTGCTCGCGCCGCTGTGTTCCAGCAGCAGTTCGAGACTGGTGCAATAGAAACCCGAGTGCTTCGGCTTAAGCACGAAGTAGTCGTCTTCATCAGGTAAAACTAATTTCACAAAAGGCTCGCCGCGCACGCCGTCTTCCAGGCAATGCGAAACGATCTTATTCAGATCAGATTGCCACTTGCCAAAGTTGTCGTTGACGTAAATCGTGGGAATGCCGAGCTGCTTCGCGCGCCGTTTTAACGCGGCAATCTGTTGGCCCACGGGCAAGGCAAGGGACAAAAGTTTTTCGCCGGCTTCAAATTCAAAATCGTTAATGACATCGATCAACAGCAGCGCGGCCGCCGATTCATCGGGCACGTTGCCATGAAGGTCCTCGCTTTTTACCGGCATTTATCTGCGCTCAACTTTGCCTGACAACAGTACATGACCGCGCGAAAATGTTCACTTCTGAGTCGAGGTAAACACGATCGCGCGATGTTGTTAAGCGGATGGCAAAGCTAGTGCCGTAGGGCCCGGCTAAACTCTATTCGCTTTGGACCTTTGAGATAAACGGAAGGGAAAATACAGTGGTGCGGATTGGGCATTAGGGCCCGCCCTTGAAAACGAACACCATGCCCATCGGATTCTGCGATCGTTGAGCCAGCATTTTTGCGATCCTTGCAGCGTACACCGGATCGAGGGTTTCCAAAATCTGCTGTTCCTTTTCGGCAAGCCCGTAATCACCCGTCGCCAGATGCGTAATCGCTAAACCAAAATGGGCCAGCGTTTGTTTTGGATCGGCTGCCACGACCTGTTGCAGTTCTTTCAACGCGTCGCGATAACGTCGCAAATTGTAAAGCGCGAGACCTGCCGAGTAATGCAGTTCAGCCCACGCCGGTGGTCGATTAGCATTGACCGCGTCAGCCTGTTCGGCGCGCTTCACATAATTCGCCAGTTTGATCGCATCCAATGCTTGCGAGTATTTCTCAAGCGCGTTGTACGAATTGCACAGTTCGTAATAGTCCTCGGCATCGATCACGGCAGGCTTAATGCGTATTGCCATCTTCAACGCAACTACGGCTTTCTCGTAGTCGTGCATGGCGGCGTAAGAAACACCGAGTTTTGCGTAAGCAACTGCATCATTTGGTTGCTGTTCGACGGCGCGACGTAATAACTCGATAGCTTGCGCGTATTCTCCCGAGCGCAGCGAGCTCAACCCTTTCAAAAACAATGAGGGTTCGGCGGCAGAATTACCGGCGGGCGCGTTGATGCTTTCACCGGGAGCAAGCACCCGGACGCCGGTCAACGCATCGCCGGTCTTGCTTGTAGCGGATTTATCGTTAGCACTGGTTGAGGGGTCGAGCGATGACTGAGCCGGCGCGGCGTGCGCAAGCGAGAGCGTGATTAGACAGAAAAAGATTGCCCGCACTGCAAAACTCATTTTTATTTTGTCGGGGGCTTTATTTCAGAACTTCGATGCGGTCGCCGGGCTGAATCTTCGGATCCTGCACCTTGCCGGATTTAATTTCCTTCAGATTCAATTTCGTTGTCGCCAGCCGCCCATCGGCGCCTTCGCGGGACAACTCAACTGCGCCATCACGCGCTAAACCGCCGGCGGCGAGAATGGCCTGCACCAAAGTGATTCCGGACTGAAACGCTTTTTGCCCAGGGAAGTTTATGCTTTTGCCGGCGATGTAATAAAAATCAGGTTGCCGCGCAGTGAGATTAATCACGTCGCCCGAACGAACCAGAAAATTCAGCGAACTTGAATCATTGAGATCGAGAATTTGTGGGGCACCACCGGTGCGCATCACCACCGCACGCGCGGCATCGAGGCGCGGTTGAATCTCGGCGAGCAGAACGTAAAGCGGCACTGCTTCGCGTCTCAGGATTTTTGCACCCGGACTCTGCGCTAGTCCCGTCACTACGACGCTATGACTCCCGTATTGCCGCACGCCTACGGACACCTGCGTTTGTTCGGAAACAGCCAGACGTTTCAGTTGCGAGGTTACGCGCGCTTGAATCTCCGACGGCGTCAGTCCCGCCACCGCGATTGCGCCACCCGCAATTGGCAAGTCAATTAGTCCGCCGTCGATCACACTGTAGAGCGTCGAATGAGTCGAACTGGTATTTAGAAAACGAATGTCGAGTACGTCACCGACACCGACGCGATAAATTTCCGTTGCGAGCGAATCGTCGACTGGTTTAGCCGCCGGAAGGGAAGGCGACGTTTCCCTGGCTACAGGATTATTTCCCGCATTCGCTTCTGGTCCATTTGGCTTAACCGCCGGACTTTCAACCGGTTTTGGCTCAGTAGTCTCGACGTTATTCGCAGTTACTGGACGAGTTTCGTTTTCAGTAGTAGGTGAATTCGAAACCGGAATGATCGCAACCGGTTTTGTTTCCGCCGGCTCAGGTTTGGCTTTCGCAGTATTCGAATCGGATTTTGGCTCGCCAATAATTCGCGCCAGCTTGGCAGCTAGTGAAGGATTCAAGGCGAGAAGTTTTTTGTAAGTCTCGTTCGAATTACCGGTGCGTCCCAACACGTAATAACTCAAACCCAAACGAAAGTACGCTTCATCCCATTCGGGTTTAACCTTGATGGCGCGTTTGAAGGCGTCGACCGACTGAATGTATGACTTCGATTTCCAATAAGCCATGCCCAACATGTAATTGGTTTGCGGATCGTTTGGCTTTAGTTTGTTTGATTGTTTAAAAGCATCGACGGCCTCAGGGAGTTTGCCTGAGTTGTAAAGCACGACGCCCTCGTCATAACTCTTCTGTGCTTCGGCGTCCGGTGCGGCCTTAGTTACGGCGCTGGCGGATTCGGCAATGATTCCGGTCGGATGCTGGTTCTTGGCAGTTGAATTCTCAGCATCATCTGTTTGGGCGTGGATGGGGGCGAGCGCCAGCAATGCAAATGCGCCGGCTAATAATAAATTCTTCATAGGTAATACCAGTTTGGAATATTGGTTACGCCAGGTGTGCGTGTCTGGTGCGGAATGCCGCAGGTTGACTAATGCGGCGAATCATACACCGTCGTCGAAAAGTAGTAAATAGATGGCAAAGCTCCCGTGCGCGACGCTGTGACCAGCTGTCAGTTCGACCCCGCAATAGCCTATGGGTTACGTTGTGAATCCGAGGGCCTTGATGGAAAAGACTTATCCGGCTGACCTTTAAGAAAACGCTAAATCGCGCCATTTTTCCGGCAGATCGAAGGCCGCGGAGATTACCTGGTCGACCCGAGGACATCAGTGAAGAACGCCGTCACGGGCTCGGCAGAAGTGCTGGCGAAAATCATCGAGATGTGATTATCCGGCCGCAACAACACGTTGAACGGGCCGGACGCTCCAAACATTTCAGATATCTCTTTGTTCAGGGGAACGGTATGGCAATCAAGCAGGGCCCCGAATTTATTTTTCAGTTCGTCGGGCGAGACATCGGCGGGTTCGTTAGTGAAAGTCAGCAGATGGAACGACGGAGCATGCAGCCGATCGTAGATGCTTGCGCCATTGATCAAAAAATACGGCAGACGATCTCCGGCTTGAACCGTGAAGTCGTCGCCGCTGTCTAAACTCAGCGTTCGATGTCGGTAATGAATGCCAATCTGTGAAATTAAGGGAAAGAAGAATTGATTAACAGCGTCTATGCCGACGACAAAATTTGCCACGTGAGGGAAAATGTGTTGGCGCACAAAGGAAAGCAGCCAGTCCGGATTGACGAGCAGATCGAAAAACCGATCAGTGGTTTGCAACAAACGCTTCGCAATTTCGATTCGCTCTTCGTTGTAGGTGTCGAGAATTTTTGGATGCACATCTCCTCGTAAAACGAACGCGAGTTTCCACGCAACGTTGTAACCATCCTGAATGCCGGTGTTCATTCCCTGCGCTCCCGCCGGTGAATGAATGTGCGCCGAATCGCCCGCGAGAAAACATCTCCCTTCGCTGAATTTGTTTACGCGGCGTGAGTGGACCTTGTAAGTGGAAAACCAATTGACCTTGTAGATGTCTAACTTGAGTTGCGTGTCCTCTAATATCTGGCGCTCAATCTCTTCGTATAACACCTCGCCCTCTTTTTTGTCCGAGCCCTCTGGGAAGACGCCAACAATCCGATAACGATCGTTGCCGCGCATTGGAAAGAACGCGGTTGAACGATCTCTCCCGAGGCAGGCTGTCAACATGTCATGAGAAAACCCCCATGTGATCTGCACATCGGCGA
>DATENN010000029.1:0-3330 GCA_035275045.1 Pyrinomonadaceae bacterium | reverse complement strand
GACGCCGATTCGGCGGATTCGACTCACCACCGAGACACAGAGGACAAAACGTTGCACAAAGAATTCAATACCTCTCTCTTTCCCATTCTGCTGTCCCATGATAAAGTTTTGCTTCTACCTTTCTTGGTTGCGGGTCCTGTTTTTACATCCTTAACATGAAACTAACCGTTCTCGGCAGCGGCTCGACAGGTAATGCAGTTCTGATCGTTGCCGGCGATACCCGTGTTCTGGTCGATGCGGGCTTGAGCGCGAAAGAAATTGCCCGCCGTCTCGCTATGGTCGGAGAAGATGTGCAGCGTCTCGACGGCGTACTCGTCACACACGAACACGGAGATCACGCCGGCGGCTTGCGGGTCCTCTTACGCAGCGTTGATTGTCCCGTTTACATTTCGGCAAAGACGCTTGATGCCTACGTCAGCGAACGGTACAACGTGAGCAATGACGAGCCGCGCAAACGCGCCGGCGCACTCAAGGATCGAGTAGAGCAGATCGAATCAAGCAAAGACTTTCGTATTGGCGAAATCGATTTTCATCCCTTCACGATTCCCCACGACGCGGTTGATAATTTCGGATTCACCGCTACCCATCAGGGCGTAAAAATCGCGACTTTAATGGATTTCGGGCACATTACGACGCTGGTAAGCGAACGCCTGCGCGGCTGCGCGGCCGTGGTGGTGGAATCCAACCACAGTCGCGACATGCTGAAAGCCTGTGACGTTTACCCTTGGGAATTAAAGCAGCGAATACTTTCGCGCCTAGGCCATCTTTCAAACGAGGATCTCGCCGATTGGATCAAGGACGGCTTTGACGGCGTGGCCCGGTTTATTGTGCTGACCCACCTGTCGCAACGCGCAAACAATCCATACCTCGCAAAGATCACTGCCGAAGTTGCTTTACAGGAACGGTTTCCACTCTTTCATACGGACACGCAGGTCAGTCTTTCATTCCCGAAAGAACCGACGCCTTGGATCGAAGTCTGAATGTCGCAGAATGAAGATCGCTCGCCGCTGTCTACAAAGTTTTTGCTTCAAACAGATCTTTTCATACTCACTGATCGCCGCTCTTGGTCTGCTCATCTCGGCTTGTGGCTTGCAGACTGAACGGCGCGGCGTTCCGAGCGACGTCGAGGAAGCGGTTCGCACAATCACGGAAGATATCGCCTCTGAACGTTACGAAAAGGTCTACAAGGAAGCTTCCGACCTGTGGCGGCAGGATGCGACGCTTGAACAATCGATCGCGACATTCAAGACTTTGCGCAGCCGTTTGGGCACAGTTGAAAATAGAACTTTGCAATCAGCGACGGAGCAGCAGAATTCGGGTGGTCCATTGAAGGGCCGCGTTTACATCGTCAGTTATCAAACAAAGTTTCAGAATGGCGATGGCATGGAAAGCTTTACGCTTGTCGATCGCGCCGGGCATTGGCAGTTGGCGCGCTACTTTGTGAATTCAACGGCGCTCAGGTAGTTTCGGGTTTCGGGTTTCGAGTTTCGGGTTTCCAGTTAAGATCGGCAACCCGCAACGCAACCTAACCCGTTAACCCGAAACTCGAAACTAACGTTCATGATCGATCGTTACACATTACCCGAGATGGGCGCGCTGTGGAGCGAGCAGAACAAGTTCCAGAAATGGCTGGACGTTGAGATTGCAGTCTGCGAAGTCCACGGAGCAATGGGCACAATTCCAGCCGCCGCAGTTGAGGAGATAAAAACCCGCGCCAAATTTTCAGTCGATCGCATCAACGAGATCGAGCAAACTACCAACCACGACGTAATTGCCTTCACGACTAACCTGGCCGAAAACATTGGCGACGCCGCGCGTTTCGTACATTACGGCCTGACTTCATCCGACGTAGTGGACACGGCGAACGCGCTCTTGTTGCGAGACGCGTGTGATCTGCTCCTCAAAAAGATCGATGCGTTTCTCGAGATATTAAAGCGTCGTGCTTTTGAATTTCGAGAGACACCACAGATTGGCCGCACACACGGAATTCATGCGGAGCCAACCGCGTTTGGACTGACTTTCGCGCTTTGGTATGACGAAATGCAGCGCAATCGTCAACGACTGTCCCGGGCTCGCCAGGCTGTCGCGGTGGGAAAAATTAGCGGTGCGGTCGGCGCATTTGCCCTGCTCGATCCTCAGGTCGAGGAACAGGTTTGTGCCCGCCTTGGTTTAAAAGCGGCGCTCGTCTCGACGCAAATCATTCAACGTGATTCGTATGCGGAATATTTGTGCACGCTGGCAGTAATCGCATCGTCGCTCGATAAGTTCGCCCTGACTGTTCGCCACTGGCAGCGCACCGAAGTGGGTGAAGCGCAGGAGAAATTCTCCCGTGGTCAAAAGGGTTCAAGTGCGATGCCACACAAGCGCAATCCAATTATTTCGGAGCGCATTTGCGGCATGGCCCGCGTTGTTCGCGCGAACAGCGTTGTCGGATTAGAAAATGTAGCCCTGTGGCATGAACGCGACATCTCGCATTCTTCTGCGGAGCGAGTGGTGTTGCCGGATTCGAGCATTGCCCTCGACTACATGCTGCATAAAGCGACGTCGTTGATCGACGGATTAGTAGTACATGCCGATCGCATGTTGCAAAATATTCAAGCGACGAAGGGTTTGGTTTTCAGCGGGCAACTCTTACTGGCGTTGACACAAAAGGGCGTGTCGCGCGAACAGGCTTACGACTGGGTGCAGCGAAATGCGATGAAAGTTTGGGACGAGCAGCGGGACTTTCGCGAGTTGCTTCTTGCGGACAAAGACGTAACCGCGCAACTGTCGCAAAAAGAAATCGACGAAGCGTTCTCGCTCAATACCTACTTGCGCAATGTCGATAAGATCTTTGAAAGAGTTTTCGGCGGCTAGATCATCCGCAGATTACACAGATTTTAAGAAGGAACAAGACCGTCTTGTTCAGGCGGCAAATATAGGCTTTTGTGAAACGTACGCTGCTGACGGAACTCTACTTGTTGACGATCTTCTCGGCCATGTTGCCGATGATCGGTAGTTTGAATTTTTGACCTTGATACGCTTTCACTGCGGCAAGAATCAATCCAATCAAGAACAGCAATGCGACTAGCCAGAAAATCAGCCAGATGAGCCACACCAGCAGAGTTCCCAGTGCTCCAAAGCCGCTGCTGCCGGTGGCCGCGGCGGCCGCCGTGGCGCCGACGGCAAAAACCAGCGTCAGAATGGTGGCGATAACCGCCAATACTCCCATGATGACGGTATTCACGATGCCGAAAAGGATCGATTGCATCGCATGAAACCGGATGAATCGATTTTCTTTCTCAATGAAATAAAAGATCAATCCGATGATCCAGACGTATGAGATGGCTG
>DATENN010000028.1:0-5125 GCA_035275045.1 Pyrinomonadaceae bacterium | reverse complement strand
GAAATTCAGTGGCGAGATGTTTGGATTGGCGCCGTGATAACCGCGATTCTTTTCGGTCTCGGCAAATGGCTGCTCGGATTGTATCTGGGCAGCGGCGCTGCCGGGTCAGCTTATGGACCAGCCAGTTCTCTGATCACGTTGTTACTCTGGGTTTATTACTCGTCACAGATTCTGTTGTTTGGCGCTGAGTTCACTCAGGTGTATGCCGATCGAGCGGGGCGCGAAGTTAAACCGAGTGAGTACGCGGTGCGCGTTGAAACAAAAGAAGTGGAGAAAGGTTAAGGCACGGTCGCCTGTGACAATCTGGTGGGGGGTGCGGCGCTGCTGCATCCGAACCAGGCGCGGCGGCCGATTACTGCAGGAACAACGGCGGGACGCGCTTCGGTTAACGAGGAAAGCTCGTTCGCGGAAGTTTTACCCGCGGCGTAATAGAAAGAAAAAAACAAATGAAGAAAACACTAATTAGTATGGCCCTTGCGATTGCAGCTCCGTTCGCATGGGCGCAGGTCTCAGAGACAACTACAACAACGACCACTACCGAGGGCAATGGAACGATCACCGAATACACTCCGGGCAGCGTAATCGTGCTCAAGGAAAGCAGCGGACCGCGGACGTACCATTTTGGTAAAACAGTGTCTTATGTGACGCGAAGCGGCAAAGTGCTCGATGAAGACGTCGTGCGCACAAGAGTGAAAGTCGGCGCTCCAGTTCGGGTTCACTACGTTGGCACAGGAGACAACGTGATGGTTGATCGAGTGATTCTCGACGAAGATTAAGAAGTAGAAGAGCAAATTTACCAGCGCGCCTTTCCTGTTTCGCCGATGGCGAATGGGAAGGGCGCGTTTTGCGTACACGTGCGGCGGCTAGACCAAAATTTCGGGCAGGCGGACTCTTTAGCTTCTAACGTCGGAGATATGCGAACGTCCAAAGTGCCTTGCTGCGACGAACATACTTCCGAAAGGAATAGCCATGGGTACAATTCTACTAGTCATACTAATCCTGCTGCTGATCGGCGTGTTGCCGGCATGGCCCCATAGCCGGGGCTGGGGTTATTGGCCGAGCGGCGGTCTGGGGTTGATCGTTTTGATTTTAATAATTCTCGCCTTGACGGGACACCTGTGACCGGTGGCGCGTCGGCCTCATCCATCCCTGCATTTCGGCAAGGCGTTCGTTCAGAGACCTCGTCTGCCCTGAAGCAGTTGAATGATCAGGATGACAACGGCAATAACGAGCAGGAGATGAATTAGCGCGCCGCCGAAATGGCCGATGAAGCCAAGAAGCCAAAGAACGATTAGAATGACTATTATGGTCCAGAGCATGAATAAGCCTTTCAGTTAAGTTTTGTTTAATCATTCATATTTCGACAAAGTCTCGTGAAGTAATCAAGCAAAAACGTAACCATCAGAGCGGCGACGAGCCGCGGTTCGGGTAATCTGGTAATGAACCTTGAGCGTCCCATGGAGTTCGGCATCCTCAGCTCTTTTCAGAGGAAACAACTTCTTTAACGTTTTGGACCTTCTCCTTGATTTCGGTTACCTGCGGATGGACGTCCCTAATCAAATCGTGTTCGGCCCGAGAAAGTTTTTCAATGCGGGCTGTCATTTCCTGAAGTTCTTCCAACGTCGCATTCTGACGAGACGAGATGCGATGCATCCACCAAAAGCATACGATCCAGCACAACGTACCGATGCAGCTAAGTACCAACGCAATTGCATCGACGTTCTGCATATAAAATTTCGTAGCTACTTGTGAGATCTATTTGAAGATCGTTCCAAGTTTCTTGTCCCGTTTGTCTAAAGTGTTTCGAGAAGGCTGCGAGCAACGGATGTAGCATATTCTCCGTTCATCGTTGTCGATCCGACAAAACCAAAACTGCTATCCGGTTCGAATATCCAGCGGTGGATTTCAATTATCCAAACCGACACTCGAGGGAAACGAAGGAAGAATGCGAATTGCTCAGGTTGCGCCGCTAGTTGAGAGTGTGCCTCCGAAACATTACGGAGGGACGGAACGCATCGTTGCGTATCTTACCGAAGAAATGGTTCGCCTGGGTCACAAGGTAACTCTTTTCGCCAGTGGTGACTCGGTTACAACCGCCGAGCTGGTTCCTGTATGTCGGCGTTCATTTCGCCAAAACAAGCGTGCTAAGGATTATTTGTCCCGTGAAGTCCTGCTCATGGATCATGTTATGCAGCGTGCTGATGAATTCGACGTGATTCATTTTCATACGGGTTGCTTGCATTATCTCATTTCACGTCACCTGTCGGTTCCCCACGTGACAACGTTGCATGGCCGGCTGGATACGCTGGAGTCACTCCGGCTGTACGAGCGATTTCGAGACATGCCAATGATCTCGATCTCAAATGCACAGCGCGCACCGTGGCCGTGCGCAAATTGGCAGGCGACGATCTATCATGGATTACCTCAGGATTTATTTCGCTTTCACTCCGAACCCGTTGGCTATCTGGCATTTTTGGGACGCGCCTCGCCGGAAAAGCGGGTAGATCGCGCAATCGAGATTGCCAGGCGAGCGGGAATGCCGCTCAAGATCGCGGCGAAAGTTGATCCTGCTGACAGACGCTATTTCAAGTCCGAGATCGAACCGCTGCTGAATAATCCGCAGATTGAATGGCTTGGAGAAATCAGCGATAAGGATAAAGACGAATTTCTTGGAAACGCCTGCGCATTGCTCTTTCCCATTGACTGGCCGGAGCCGTTCGGACTGGTGATGATTGAATCCATGGCGTGCGGCACACCTGTCGTTGCGTACGCCGGGGGGTCAGTTGCCGAAGTTATGGACGACGGCGTGACAGGCTTCGTTGTGCACGAGATCGAAGAGGCGGTCGAAGCAGTACGTCGTGTTCGTGACCTGAGCCGTGCTCGATGTCGCGAAGTTTTTGAGAAACGGTTCACAGCGAGCCGGATGGCACAGGATTACATCAACGTGTACACGCGCCTGGCCGATTCCCGGGTGGGAAGAGCGGAGCAACCTTTAGAGTCCTCAATGCGCTCTTTTGAGAGTGCGTTGAGCGGCTGAGGACAAGCTGCTCGGCCCGGCGGATCGTGAATTTCAAAAATTCCAGCGAGGCACACGCGCAGTTGGTTCGTTCGTCACGTTTCCTTTTTGTAGCCGATGCAAGCGTATCGTGCCTACAACAACGGAACCAAACACAACATTAAGGAAGGATAAGCAGGGATCATGAATTTGGAAAACTTGAAAGAACTTTACGTTAACGAACTTCGGGATTTGTACAATGCCGAGAGCCAGCTAGTTAAGGCGTTGCCGAAAATGGCGAAAGGGGCTTCGTCAGACGAATTGAAGGAAGCTTTTGAAAAGCACTTGGAACAGACCAACGGTCACGTACAGCGGCTTGAGGAAGTCTTCGAACAACTCGGCGAGAAGCCAAAGGGGAAAACGTGCCAGGCGATGAAAGGCTTGATCGAAGAAGGAGCGGAAATCTTGAAAGCAGACGGTGAGGACTCCGTAATCGACGCCGCGATCATTGTGGCTGCGCAGAAGGTCGAGCACTACGAGATCGCCAGTTACGGTAGCGTGCGCACCTTTGCGCAACTTCTTGGTCAGGACAAATCCGCAGAGCTTCTGCAACAGACGCTGGATGAGGAATCTGAGACGGACGAGCTTCTGACCAAACTGGCGGAGGAGATCGTAAACCCAGAGGCACTGATGGAGCCGGAACTGGCGTCCGCTTCTTCAGCTCGCTAGTCGCTCGCAGTTTGTTGGACTACGGATTGGGATGCATTACTTGCAGCTCGGCCGCTAAGCAGCGCCGGGCGCGAGTAATGCATCGCGCCGCTCCAGTCTAGCCCTGTGAAACCGCTGATTGTGTGCAACGGAACAAAATGAAACAGCGGATGGTAGATCAACTGAACCTGGTGGCGCAATCAGTCTCCCCGTCACCCAACGTTCGAAAGATTGCGACAACGACAAGGAAACCGCGCAGATGAATTACCCGCGCGGTAACTTACGCACTTGACTGGTCCAGAACCGTTTGCAGCTCTTGGAAGTTAATCGGCTTGACCAGGTGGAAATCGAATCCGGCTTCTTTAGAACGTTCCAAGTCTTGCTCCGTGCCGAAGCCGGTGAGCGCAATAGCCTTGATGTTCCCTTTCGCCCGCGCTTGAGCTGCTACTTCGTAACCACTTCCATCCGGCAAGCCGATGTCACACAACACGGCGTCGAGCTTGTCAGATTCCATAATGTCGATCGCTTTCTCTACATTTTCCGCAGTCACAACGTCGTGACCAAAATGTGTAAGCAAACGCGATAATGTGCGTCGGGTGTCCTGGTGATCCTCCACAAGCAGTATACGCAGCGGTTTTAATGTCTTGATGCCAATGCGATGGTTCAGTGCGATCGCTGCGGATCCGTTTGGCATCGTGTCCAACCTAACCTTGAACGTCGCGCCGAAACTTCGGCCGCGGCTCTCCGCTTCAATTTTGCCATGGTGGAGATCGACGAGACGTTTGGAAATCGCGAGCCCGAGACCCAGTCCGCCGAACTGTCGGGTTACAGAAGAATCAGCCTGCTCGAATGGCTGAAACAACGAAGCCAACCGCTGCGGTTCAATTCCAATCCCTGTGTCGGTAATTTCGAAGTGAAAACGTCCAGCTTTGTCGTTAAACGTGCGGATGGCGATCTGACCGCCTTGCGGGGTGAATTTCACCGCGTTGTTAATCAGGTTCCAAAATACTTGCTGGAGCCGGATGCAATCAGCCAGGATGTGAGACTCTTTCGCCTCGAGCTCACTCGCGACCTTCAATTGCTTCGCGGCGATCGCTGAGTGTGCGGTCTCGAGCGCGTTTTTTATGATTGTATGCGCATTACAATCTTCCAGTTCGAGATGAAGCTTCCCACGATCAATCCGGGTAAGGTCGAGCAGGTCATCAATTAATCGGGCCTGCAATTGCACATTGCGCTTAATAATCTCAATATCCTCGACGAACTCTGGCGGAAGTTTGTCCGCGTTATCCTGAAGGTAGGTGGCCGCCGCCAAAGCAGGCGTCAGCGGTGTGCGCAGTTCATGGCTGAGCGCGGCCAGAAATTCGTCCTTCGCCTTGCCTGCTTTTTGCGCCGCAATTTTTTCCGCTTCAAACTCCCTGCTTC
>DATENN010000027.1:0-3460 GCA_035275045.1 Pyrinomonadaceae bacterium | reverse complement strand
GGCAGCGAACCGGGACTTAAGAGCATAGCACGGAAGCCCGGATGCCCTTCGTTAACTTGACGTTTGCAGGCCATTTCTGTATTCTAGCCGTTCGCGTTTCAGACGCTTTTCTCAAAGAGAATTATCTATGTCAACACACTTTCCCAGCGGCCTTGGGCTGGCTGAAAATCGCAAATGGTACGTCGTTGATGCGGCGGGGCAGACGGTCGGGCGGCTCGCAACCGAGATCGCCAGTGTGCTCACAGGCAAGCGCAATCCGCAATGGACGCCGTTTATGGATATGGGCGATCACGTGATCGTGATCAATGCGCGTAAGGCGGTTTTGAAAGGTGCAAAGGCGCAACAAAAAATGTATCGCCGGCACACGCTCTATCCCGGCGGTCTCCGCGAAGTGAAGGCCGAAGAGATGTTTGCAAAACGGCCCGACCGGGTGATTACACTCGCTGTCCAGGGCATGTTGCCGAAAACGAAACTCGGCAAGGCGATGGCGAAGAAATTAAAAGTTTACGCCGATGCCGACCACCCACACGCCGCTCAGCGCCCCGAAGTCCACTCACTCACCAATCAATCATAAAAAAGAATTTAAGAGGATAAGAGATAGCTGTGGCTGACATTCAATACTACGGAACTGGTCGAAGAAAAACGTCGACCGCAAGAGTTTATCTGCGAGCCGGCGCGGGCGAAGTGCAAATCAACCGCAAACCTTTCGAGCAGTACTTCCCGAATGAAACGCTGCGCATGATCATTCGCCAGCCACTGCAACTGACTGAGACTGCCGGCAAGTTCGACCTGCTGGTAAACGTTGCCGGCGGTGGACCGGCGGGACAGGCCGGGGCGATTCGCCACGGCATCACTCGCGCGTTGATGGAATACAACAGCGACTTGCGGCCGGCGCTGAAGCAAGCGGGTTTGATCACTCGCGATCCTCGCATCAAGGAACGCAAGAAGTACGGCCAAAAGGGCGCGCGCAAACGGTTCCAGTTCTCGAAAAGATAACACCATCGCTAACTGCCAATTGCCGATTGCCAGTTGGTGGCTGATGGAAGAAGCGGTTTCCAATCGACAATTGGAGATCGAAAATCGGCAATGCTTTGATTCCATTGTCACGACTCGGATTGGTTGCTCTGAAAAGGGGCCCGGGAGTTGTGATGAGTACATTAAACCAATTCACACAAAGGAGATTACGGTTTGGTTTCGGTTACGATGAAAGAACTGCTTGAGGCCGGTGTTCACTTCGGCCATCAGGTAAGGCGCTGGAATCCAAAGATGAAGGAATACATCTTTGGCGAGCGCAACGGCATATACATTATCGATCTGCAAAAAACTCAGCGCATGTTTCGCGACGCGCTCGCGTTTGTCACAAATGCGATTGCTGAAGATACCGGAAAGACCGTCCTGTTCGTCGGCACTAAACGCCAGGCGCAGGAAGCGGTGCGTGAAGAAGCGGAACGCTGTGGCCAGTATCACGTGAACCAGCGCTGGTTAGGCGGTTTGCTCACGAACTTTCAAACGGTGCAGAAATCGATTAAACGGCTGAAAGATCTCGAGGCCATGGAAACCGATGGCCGCTACGAAAAGCTGACCAAAAAAGAACGTATCAAGCTCGATCGCGAGCGCGAGAGTCTGAATAAGAACTTGTCAGGTATTAAGTCGATGACTCGCCTGCCTGACATCATTTTTGTCATCGACGTGCGCAAGGAAGAGATTGCAGTTGCTGAGGCTAACCGCTTGGGCATTCCCATCGTGGCCGTCGTCGATACGAATTGCTCGCCCGAAGGAATTGATTACGTCATTCCGGGCAATGACGATGCGCTGCGCGCGGTCAGGCTGTTCGCATCACGCATCGCCGACGCGATAGTCGAAGGACAACAGATTGCGACCGAAGGCGGCGTAGTGGAACAGACCGAAGAAGGCGCTGCTGCCGGCGAAGCAAATGCCGAAGCCGGTGGAGAGACGGAGAGCGGCGAAACTGTCGTAACGCCCGTCGCTGAAGCGACTGAAAGCATTGCAACCGAACAGCTACCCGCGGAAACAGGATCTGCGGAAGGCGGCGCACCGCAATCAACTGAAACCGGCACTCCGGCGGAAGAGGATGCCGAAGCGGATGCGGAATCAGTCGTCGCCGCAAGCTGAGTAACGAAGGATCTAAATTTTTACTGAGACGGCGAGCGCAGCCTTAAAAGCGGGACTCCCGCCGGGCTGCGTTTTTTCTTAGTAACACAGACTTTAGTCTGTGGCCTTATGCACACAAGCTTGTGCACCGAACATCACACGACTGAAGTCTGTGACACTAATTAGGAGTAATCATGGCAGAAATAACAGCAGCGGCGGTTAAGCAGCTGCGCGAAAAAACGGGCGCGGGAATGATGGAGTGCAAGAACGCTCTAGTCGAAGCCGAGGGCAATGAGGAACGTGCAATTGAGACGCTGCGCAAGCGCGGTTTGGCGTCTGCAAAGAAGCGCGAAGGACGAATTGCCGCCGAGGGAATCGTCGGTCAATACATTCACATGGGCGGCAAAGTCGGCGTGCTGGTCGAGGTCAATTGCGAGACCGATTTCGTCGCGCGCGGCGAAGAATTTCAACAGTTGGTGAAGGATATCGCCATGCACATTGCCGCGGCTGAACCGCGCTACGTCGGCCGCGAGGATGTAGTCGCTTCGGAACTCGACAAGGAACGAGAGATTGCGCGCGCGCAGGCGAAGAATGATCCGAAGAACGCAAACAAACCGGACCAGGTGATCGACAAGATTGTCGAAGGACGTTTGAACAAGTTCTACGAAGAATCGGTGCTGCTGGACCAACCGTTTGTAAAGGACCCGGCCAAGACCGTTGCTGAACTGGTAACGGAAAAGGTTGCTAAAACCGGCGAGAAGATTACAATTCGCCGGTTCACTCGCTACAAAATGGGCGAAGGTCTCAACAAGCGCGATGAAGATTTTGGCAATGAAGTCGCGTCGTTGGTTAGTTAAAATTAAGTACTGAGTGCTGAGTACTGAGTAAAAAAGCCAAGCAGTTGTAGAGTCAGAACTGAGTTCAAAATGTTCTTTACTCAGCATTCAGCATTCAGCATTCAGTACTCAGCACTCAGTACTCAGCACTAAAGTAAACAATGTCCTCTAAAAACCCAGCTCCCGAAAAATCAGCGCTCACGTATCGGCGGGTGTTGTTGAAGATTTCAGGCGAAGCGCTGATGGGCGAGCAGAACTACGGCATCGACGTTGATGTCGCGCGCATGGTCGCTGAGCAACTCAAGGCGGTGCATAAGCTCGGCGTTGAGATCGCGGTCGTGGTTGGCGGCGGGAACATCTTCCGCGGCGTCTCGAAGAGCGCGGGCAACATGGATCGCTCAGCGGCAGACTACATCGGGATGCTCGCCACGGTCATGAACGCGGTCGTCTTGCAGGACGCGCTGGAGAAACTCGACGTGCACACGCGGGTGATGTCGGCGATCGATATTCCG
>DATENN010000026.1:0-6951 GCA_035275045.1 Pyrinomonadaceae bacterium | reverse complement strand
AAAATGAGCAAGGCGTTGGCATGCGTGGTGTGACGATGGACGTCACTCCGATGATCGAAGCTGAAAACGAACGCACTGAACTCCTGGCTCGCGAACGCGAGGCTCGCAAACAAGCCGAAGAAGCAAATCGTTTGAAGGACGAGTTTTTGGCCAACACTTCTCACGAGTTGCGTACTCCATTAAACGCCATCGTCGGTTGGTCACGGCTGCTGCGTTCAGGGCAGTTGGACGAGGAAACCGCTGCTCATGCCTTCGAAGCGATCGAACGCAACGCCTGGTCCCAGTCACAAATTGTCAACGATCTGCTGGACGTCTCGCGCATCATCACCGGCAAGCTACAACTGACTTATCTGCCGACTGATTTGGGCAATGTCGTAAATGCCGCGATCGATGTAGTGCGGCCTGCCGCCGAGGCCAAAAGCATTCACATCGTCACAAACCAAAACGGTCCGGTGCTGGTCAACGGCGACGCCAATCGCTTACAACAAATCGCTTGGAACCTGCTATCCAATGCAGTCAAGTTCACGCCTGACAAAGGAACCATTGAAATCTCACTGGCCCAGGATAATTTGTTTGCGACGCTTACGATTGCGGACACTGGTCCAGGAATCAAACCCGAATTTTTGCCCCACGCTTTTGAACGATTCACCCAGGCGGATAGTGGGACGACGCGACAGCACGGAGGATTGGGATTGGGACTGGCGATCGTGCGTTACCTCGCCGAATTGCACGGCGGACAAGTGGAGGCCAATAACAGGACGGGCGAGAATGGCGCAATTTTCACTGTCACCCTTCCCGCCCTGAATTAAGCTGCTATTGATTTACTTATTCTGTTCGCCAATTCACTCGCGGATCGTCGAACTTGTGTTGCAGGACCGGCGCGTTACGTTGAGCGGTGTTGTCGACCGTGCCCGATGGATTGAAAACGTAACTGTCGCGCGTGCGCACCGCTAGATTTGGTTGATTGACCTTCACCCGAATCTGGCGTCGTTCACCCGCTTGTGCCGGCCGCTGTGGGTAGTAGCCCAAACTATATTGACGGCGTAATTCTTCAGCCACGTTGCTGAATGCATAAGTCAAATTTTGATTTGAGTCCGCTTGATAGGTGCGGGCGCCAGTTCTATCCGCCAGCTCATGTAAATAACGATTAGCAGTTTCGTAATCGTTGCGGCTGGTTCCTGGGCCACCACGACCGCCGCCTGTATTAATGCCACCGCGATTAATGCCGCCGAGAATCTGAATCAAAACTCCCACGGCCCCGCCCGAGTTGCGGCGCGACGGCCAGCCAATTCCACCGCCGCCTCCGCCACCGCCAGCCATATCTGAATAGGTGTCGTACTGCACTGGATAGATGAGCGCGTCCAGCTCTTCGGCGTCACGCATGTTGCTTGCATAGGACGCATGACTGCTGGTCGTATCAACACCATCAGTAAACAGAACGATTGCTTTCCTTCCCGAGATTGTGTTCAAACGCTGGTTCATTACGAGATCGACAGCGTCGTACAACTTGGTACCATCGCCGGTACGCGTGCGCCGGATCGCGTCGCGCAGGCGTCCACGATCGCTGGTGAATTCCGAAAGCACATGTACCTGATCGTCAAACGATACGACCATCACGCGATCGTCGGCGCGAAGTTGATTAGTGAAAGCAATAGCAGCGTCTTGAATGTCTTCAAGCCTAAAGCGCGTCGAGCCACTCGTGTCGATCATTAAGACAACTGAAAAAGGTTTATCGACCGAAGAAAAGAAAGCAACCTGCTGTTCGACACCATTTTCCCAGAGCCGGAAGTCTTCTTTCCGCAGATTTGGCACGTAGCGTCCGTCGCGATCCATAACGCTGACAGGAAGAGTGACGAGCGTTGTGTTGACCTTGATGACGTCCCCAGCGTCCACCTCTTCGGGGCCATCAGCGTCCGCCGAGGTTTGCGCCGGTTGGGAACCGCGGTTTGCGCCGCCAAGAACGGGAGGTCGAGCCGGCGCCGGGTTGGTGGTGGCGGGCGCACTGTCTCCGACTCGACGAGCGCGCGTCTGTGCCGATGTCTCGACGCCGAATACGCCTAAAATGGCCACAATTACTAAACACCACGCAATATTTTTCATCGGCTTCACTCCTAAATGGATCCGGACCTCGACGTCGCCTAAGTTGGATGCGCCCGGCGCAGATTAGATGCTCGGATTAATGCCACGAATCGTGGCCTTCAGGAGAGTTGGAAACACGCAGAAGATAGCGCGATGCCCCCGCGTAGCGCAAGGACTGAACGGTCTGTCGCCAAAAGCAAAAAATATGCGATTATCTGCGACTCAGTTCACCGCAAACATGCGCATCTTTCGACGGCTTCACTATTGGTGGTCGCTTTTTGTTGCAGCGGCGCTGCTGCTGATTTTTGGGCCGCCGGTGCTGCTGGTCGCCTGGCTTGCGAATACGCACGAGCTCGTTTACCCCTGGGCTTTTTTTGGGGCGCGCAACTGGCTAAGGCTGAGCGGCATGAAGGTTCACGTTACCGGTTCAGAGAACGTCGCGAGCGGCAAGACTTACGTCTTCATCTCTAATCATCGTTCGTATCTAGACACCGCTACTCTTTTCGCTTTTGTCGGCCAGCGCATTGGATTACTGGCGAAGAAAGAGCTTCTCAAAGTACCGATACTCGGTTACGGGATGGGCTACGTAAACGTGATGGCGATCGATCGATCGAACGGCGAGCGAGCACGCGAAACCACTGAAGCTGCGACCGCGCGGATTCGCTCGGGCAGATCGTTTGGTGTTTTCGCCGAGGGTACGCGCGCGCGTCCCGGCCAGTTTCTGCCGTTCAAAAAAGGCGCCTTCTACATGGCCGCGAACGCAGGCGTGCCAATTGTTCCGGTAGTAATGAAAAATACGGATTACTTGATGGGCAAGGGAACTGGAGAGGCGCGAGCAGGAACTATCGAGCTCGTTCTACTTCCGCCTGTTTCAACTACAGGTGTTTCAACTGACGCTGAAGTCAAAAAACTAGTCGACGAAGTACACGCGCTAATTGGCGCCGAGCTCGGCGCCGGCCTTGATAACATCAGGGCTTCTTCGGCGGATCAGGCTTGATTTCTTTGTTTGGAGTATCGCCCTCAACCTCGTAAATCTTCACATCGGCTCGCGCTTTTACGAAATCTGAATATCGCACCTGCATGCGAACGTGCAGCGTATAGCCGTTATCGAAAACCAACTCATCGTCGGCGTAAGAATAAGTCGGGAACCAGTAGCGTCCATCGATTTGCTCGCGATACGTCTCGACTGTGGGAAACTTGTTCTGCTTTGTTTCGGGAACGCCTTTGCCCTTGGTTTTAACAATCTGAAATTCCTGGTCCTCGACCCAAACTCGCCCGGAAAAAAAACGTTCTTTTGTCTTTTTCGGATTCGGCAAAACCTTTGGCGAAACATCGAATACGTACAAATTCAACTCGTCGATTTTTTCCTTGCCCACATATTTGAAGTCGTACTGATTCAGTTTTGAAGGTTCCAAGGCGAACGGCTGAATGCCACCGAGGTCTTCCAGGTCTTCCTGTGTCACCTGGTCGAATGACGGCATGGGAAAGTAACTGATCTTTTCAAACCGGTTTCCCTGATCGTCGAAGGTGAAGGTCGAGACGCGGTGATACTCACCGATTATCTGACCACCCATTCCCAGACTCTGAAGCACGGCGTCGCGTTTGAAAGAATATTGATTTAGCGCCTGCCGAAATTGGCTTTCCTTAGCTGTGAACGTATTGATAATGCGATCAATTTCGGCTTGGGAAAGGGAACTCGAGGCAGTAACGGTTTGAGAAAAACAGTTCGCCGCCACCGCGCCCGACAAGCCGAGGAACAGGAGCATAAATCGAACAAAACCTAATGGGGACTTCAGCATCATTTCGTCAAATCCTTGAACGTGAGAATCAACAGCACTCTATAAACGACCCCTTTCAGATGCCCCGAATCAACGACCTGTTGCCATCGCATCACCTTCAAAATCCTCGCCGGCGCGGCTCAAGAGTTTTTTGTTGCAAAATTCCCTGCATGTGCGCTAAGGTGCACACGGCAGAGTTATTTGGTTAAGTCGACGTGATATCTGCCGGCAATTTTCATCCAACGGTTGCGCCTAAAACTTCTTGAAAATCAGTCAACGGACGATGCGCTAACGCTTCGTCACAGTTTGCAAAGTCCTCACGTCGGAACGTGGCGACGTCGCTAAGTTTTCCATGGACCTCAAAAGCGCAAATGCGCAATTTGGCAACGCTGAGCGGCCGCGTTGCTGCATGGAAACGACGTTCAGGTCAAGCTTTGGGAGGAGCCTGATCGCCAGCCTTGAACCGATGATGTGCGCGACAGACGCTACCCCTTCTGGGCGGGGTTGCTATAACCTGTCGCGCACACCCCAGATAGGACTCGCGAGCTGGCTTCAACTCGAGAATTCGATCACAGGACGCTGCGGAATGATGCCTCGCTCAAACCCTTCAGTGAGAAAACGTCGCACGCCTTCACGGCCTCTGTCAGTGTAATCAAGCGTTAAGTTATTAACCCACATTCCAACGAAGCGATCTGCCAACGCCGGATCCATGTCGCGCGCGAACTGCATTGCATACTGCAGCGCGTCTTCGCGATTCTCGAGCGAGTAACGGATGCTTTCTCGCAAACAATCCGAAACCTGGCCGATCACCGGTTCTCCCAGCTCTCGTTTGATAGCATTGCCGCCCATTGGAAGAGGCAAGCCCGTGCGCTCGTGCCACCATTCGCCGAGGTCGAGGATTTTGTGCAGTCCAACTGATTCATAAAACAATTGGCCCTCATGAATCAGGAGACCGGCGTCGTAATCGCCGTTGTTCACCGCGTCGATAATTTGATCAAAGGGCACGACTCCATACTCGAATTCCGAGTTAAAAATGCGCAGTGCTAAAAACGCGCTGGTGAGTGTTCCCGGCACAGCGATTCTTAGTTTTGGAATGTCTTCTCGTTTCGTGGCTGCCTGAGTAGAGACGAGAATCGGACCATAGTTGTCCCCAATCGAGGCGCCGTGCGGCAGCAAAATATATTTGTCGCTGATGTACGCGTAGGCATGAAAACTGATCGCTGTAACGTCGTAGGTGCCGCGAAACGCCTCCTCGTTCAGCGTCTGGATGTCCTTCAACACATGAGTAAATTTTAAGCTGCCGGTGTCCAGCTTGTCGGTCGCGAGCCCATAGAACATGAAAGCATCGTCGGAATCAGGCGAGTGAGCTACGGTTATAGTTTTTGTTTCAATTAAGGTTGACATAAGTTTCGTAAAACTAAACCGCGACGCCTTGACGATTAATTGGGTTGTAAACAGTGTCGCGTTCGACCGCATCGAAACCCGCGTCCTCGATCAGGCTTATGATTTCGTCGCGCGACATCTTGACTTCATTATTGGATTCGATCGAATAACTTTCGCTAAGTTCGCCGCCCTCAGTAATCGTGCCATCAATATCGTTGGCGCCGTAGTGTAAGGCGACCTGGGCTAAACGTTTGCCCAGCATCACCCAGTACGCCTTGATGTGGTCGAAGTTGTCGAGCAGCAAGCGCGAAACGGCCATGGTTTTCAGTGAATCCACGCCTGATGGACCAGGCAGATGCGCGAGCTGAGTGTTCTCCGGATAGAACGCCAGCGGAATCAAACACTGAAAACCTCGCGACTCGTCTTGTTGCGTGCGCAGACGCAACAGGTGATCGACCCGATCTTCAATCGACTCTATATGGCCGTACAGCATCGTCGCATTCGTTTTGAGTCCGGCTGCGTGAACTTTGCCCGATAACTGCAACCAGCGGTCAGCGTCGCATTTGTGCGCGCAAATCATCGAACGCGTGGGCTCGCGAAAGATTTCCGCGCCACCACCAGGGCACGAATCCAGACCCGCTTCAATCAATTGATTGATCACCTCGTCATCACGCATTTTGTAAAAATGCGCAAAGTGATCCATCTCAACCATTGTGAAAGCTTTCAAATGGAGTTGCGGATAATGTTGCTTCAACGACGAAAGTAAATCGGTAAAGTAACTAAATGGCAGCTTGGTGTTGAGACCGCCCGTGATATGCAATTCCGTTGCGCCTTCTTTAACTGCTTCACCAGCAATGCGCAGGCTGTCTTCAATATTGTGCGTGTAAGCGTCCGGCTGTCGGGGCGTGCGATAGAATCCGCAGAATTTGCAGTCTGCATAACAAACGTTCGTGGGGTTAAAGTGCCTGTTTACATTGAAGTACGTGGTGCGGCCATGCTTGTGTCGCCGCACGCTGTCCGCCAGTTTGCCGAGCGCTGGCAAATCATCGGTCGCAAATAGCGCAACTCCATCTTCGAACGTGAGACGCTCGCCTTTAGCGAGTTTGTCTTGCACTGCTATCAAATTGTTATCGTGCGAAAAGTTCATCGATAATTCCTCAAAAATACCGCACCACCGAACGTTACAAACAGTATGACGCTAACAAATGCGTTGGTGGTAAAGAAAGCTGCATTGAGTTTACTCAAATCGTCAGCGCGTAACAGGCGATGTTGGTAGACAAGCAGAGCTCCCGTCAGCAGCACGCCAACTATTGCCGGCATTCCAAGCTGCGCGATCCAATACAAGGCCACAAGCGCCGCAAACGCCCCGGCGTGAAACAAGCGCGCAATCATCAGCGAACGCGCGATGCCAAACTTTTGCGGAATTGAATGCAGTCCGGCGCGCACATCAAACTCATAGTCCTGGCACGCATATAGAATGTCAAAGCCACTGGTCCATAACAACACAATCAAAGAAAGCAACAAGGGGATCGCGCTATCGAGGTGCCCGCGCACTGCGATCCATGCTCCGGTGGGAGCGATTGCCAGGCACCAGCCCAACAGCACATGAGACAGCAGCGTCCACCGTTTCGAGTACGAATAAGAAATCACGCTGGCAAGCGCGACTGGAGCTAAAAGTAGCGTTAATCGATTAAGCATTGCCGCAGCGATC
>DATENN010000025.1:0-7059 GCA_035275045.1 Pyrinomonadaceae bacterium | reverse complement strand
GATCGCTGACCTCCGCATTCCCAATCAGATCAGCACTACCACTTTGCCTCTAGCATGTCCCTGTTCCACGTGATGGATAGCGGCAGCGGCGTCACTCAACGGGTAACACTTATCAATAACCGGTTTCAATTTGCCTGCTTGGAAAAGTTCTGCCAGGAAGATCAAATCGCGTTGGCTGGCTTTACCGATATAAGGCACAGCCTTTTGACTACTGAAAAGCGAGGAGGATAGCGCTTTGATCGGCGTAGCTATGAGTTCGGCCAGCGATACGTCATGTGCAGCGCCGACCATTAGAAATTTTCCACCGGGATTGAGAACGCGTTTGCATTCTGAGAATTGATGGTTGCCAATGCAATCAAAAATCACGTTATAGCGTTCGTCGTTCTTAGTAAAATCGTGCCAGGTGTAATCAATCACTTTGTCCGCGCCGATCGATTTCACCATCTCGAGGTTGCGCGTGCTGCATACTGCGGCCACCTGAGCGCCGTACGATTTCGCTATCTGCACTGCGAACGTTCCCACGCCGCCGGCCGCGCCGTTCACTAAGACTCTTTGGCCAGGCTGAACCTTCGCCCTATCGCGCAAGCCTTGCAACGCTGTTAAGCCCGCCACGTTAATCCCGGCCGCTTCCTCGAACTTCATAGCTGCCGGCTTCGCGGCGATCTTGGATTCGTCTGCACAAGCGTACTCCGCAATGGCGGCCTTGCAGGCGCCGAACACAGCATCATCAAGTTTGAACTTTGTGACCTTGCTACCAATCGCTTCCACCTCGCCGGCGACATCGACGCCCGGCCGACCGATCGGCATCTTCATTAGACGCGCCATGCCGCGAACGATGCGAGGCTCGCCTTTCATCAAACGCCAGTCGAGCGGATTGATCGCTGCGGCGCGCACCTTGATCAAAACTTCGTTATCTTTTGGGACGGGCTTGTCGACATCAGCGATACGGACGACGTCGGGCGGTCCGTAATCTTTGTAGATGGCTGCCTTCATGTGGTTAGTTCCACTTCGAATATTTGTAGGTTCGGAAGGCGGGCTGGCCCCGCTCGAACAATTTGCTTGCGGCAGTAATTTGCTCGGCCCCGGAATCGTAGCTCTACGCTACGCAAACTAAACTTTGCGCTACATCGCTCAGCACTCAGCTCTCAACATATAGACGTGTAAGGACGGGAATTATTGTATTTGGATTTTGGAAAGTGTTTGAATTTTAGGACTGCGCAAGGAAGCTCGGAGGAGGGAAGAAGTACGGCGATAATTTCATGCACAAAAAAGCGCCGCTGGAAACTTCTGCAAGTCTCCAGCGGCGTCGTTATAGTGATGCCATCCGGCTTTCACTGACGGAAAAGGAGTCCAAGCCCGCCGCCAGTGAATATGGCATCCACCATAATTTCAACTTACCGCAATTGCTACTTGGTTCGTGCTGCTGCGGTGTTTGAATAACCGGACTTGGCCGTTCCGCGTATCGCACGAACGCGATAGTAGTAAGTTGTCTTCCTTGCGACAGTACGGTCCGTATACAGAGGCGTGTTAGCCCCGACCGTGGCTATTTCAGCGAAGCCTGAGTCGATAGTTGTCGAACGCTCGACACTAAAGCTGGTTTCGTCGTTCGACTTATCAGCCCAGGTTAAATTGATGACACCTTTGCTTGGGCTGCTGGCAACCAGGTTCGTCGGCGCTGCCGGCGGCAGGTTGCACGCATCGTTGCCGGCGATCACGTAAAGACCATCCGCGGTGTAATCAGAAGTCGTATTCTGATTGATAGGCAGACTGTCGTTACGCCCCAGGAAACTCCGGGCTTCAATCGTCGTCAGTGTCTTTCCGATGCCGATGTTATTGGCATCATCAAGTGAGCCGCGCGTAACCGTGATCTTAATTGTGCCGGTGACGGCGTCGTAGCTACCTGAATCAGCGTTGCCTAACTTCGTCGGCAGGTTTCCCTGATTAGGTTGCGGCGCGGTGTAAACCAGCGGCAAGTTAATGCGGCCGTACTCGAAAGTCGGTGCGCCCGTCAGCGGCGTCTTCATCGCCACATAGTCGCGGTCATAGTTGGCATCGGGCACCGGCCGGTTCCATATCACGTACCATTGGCTGTTCGGTGGCAAAGCGCCGCCGCTCGCAAGCTTAATCGTGAAGATCATTTTCTGCTCGCCGTTCATATAGGGCTCTGCGATTGAAACTGATTTCAAATCCACTTGCGCAACAGCCGGCGAATTTGGCGCGGCATCACCTGCGTCGACTGCCACCGTAATTCCCGGCAGCGAACACGCAGTTTCCACGGGCGCCGGTTGTACTCGCGGTGATGAACCACCGGCTCCGTTCGCATTTATTGCTTGAACGGAATAGTAGTAATTCGCGCTGCCGGTGTTGTCTGTATACGAGTTTGTATCCGGACCGACGCTGGCAAGTTGCGTCATCGTACCGGTCGCCAGCCCGCGATAGACCTTGTAACCGGTTAAGGCTGAACCGCCGTCATCCGGTGTGGACCACGTCAGATTTACCGATGTCGTGCTGGCGTTGGCGAGCAATTGCGGCGCGGCTGGTGTTACGCGTCCCAGTTCCGCGTCGTATTGGCGGAACAGACCCTTGCCACCTGCCTGACGCGCAATTGTTGCCAGCGCTTTGTGATCGTTGTCATAGCTGTTCACTATCCCATCCGGCTGTCCGCTCGGGCCGCTTACATCCAAACCTTGAACACACGCAGCGGTAATACAGCCGTCCGCATAACCCACGAGCAGCCGGCCCTTGGCGTCGATCTGCAGGTCCATGAAGTCAAGCAGGTTGCGAGTATTGGGTGCAGGATCTTGAGGGCAGCCAGAGCCACCATCGCACATGTTGCCACGTTGAACGGGATCGTTTGGCGTGACGTCAGTAAAGGTGTAGGTTGCGCCACGGTCGTAAGTCACCGCCACATACAAATGCCACAGACCGGTAAAGCCCGTGCCCGAACCGAAGGGAACCCCTGGTGTAGTGGTGGCAAGGAAAGCAAAAGCTGCGCGATCGGAATCACCGGCCACGACTTCAGGGAAGGAAACGCCGCTAAAAGCAGTTGCGCCACCGACCTTTTGATCGCTCAGCCATTGATCTGTAGCTGGATTGTAAACCGCGATGCGCGGCGTGGTGCCCGCGTCGTCGTATCCAAAGTAAACGGTGCCGTCGGCTCCGATACCCACCGAAGGATCCCAAACACCTTCATGACTGTTCGGTGCGGTCTTTAACGTCCAGGTAATGCCGTTATCTTTCGACACGGCCATCGCTTGCTGGCCGGCGCAGTTTCTATTAGGAACATAAACCGTTCCGTCGGCTGCGACCTTAACGTGTCCGTGCAGTCCGCCACAGTCGAGCAAGGTGTAGATTGGAACGCCCGGGCCGAAAGTAATTCCGCCATCGTCAGAGCGCGCACAATAAGCGCCAACCTGGCCCTGCGAGCAGTAATAGATGGCGTCGGAGGATACCGGTGTGCCGCCGTTCAACGGGCTGCCGAATGGACCACCACCTAACGATTGGTGATCTGCGCCGGAGGTTGGCAGACCACAGCCTTCACTCTGCAACCATGACTCGCCGTCATCGTCGGAGAAAGCCGTGGAGCTGCAGCCCATTCCGTAGCCGAGACCCGACAACAATTGCGATACAAAAGTACGGCCCGATCGGCTGTTGGTATAGAGAATTGGATCGAGACTAATTGTCGAGGTGCTGAGAAAACTCTTATCGGCCCAACTGGCTCGAGCCGGCGACGTAGCGTCGTCAAATCCGATGCGCAAAGTGGCCAGCGATGAAATGTACATCGCGTTGCCGCTCTTCCAGTTGACGCCAATGCTTGGCTCGCCGCCTTCGTCGTTGTATGGATCGGGAAAATTCGAAAAGCGCGGCGCAATTTCGGTAGACGCCGGCGGCGGAGTCGCACCCGGGGAAGGAGTCGGCGTGGGTGTTGGCACCGGCGCATTGGTCACACTCGCAGTGGCTTTGTATTCGTCGGCAGCATTCGCGTTCCAATAAACAACGTGAACCGCAAACACGCCGGTTCCAATGCCGGGATTGCTTGGATCGAGATCAGCGTCCTCACCAATCAAGACTCCGCTGGTGGCGCCGTTGCCCGAACTTGCGACGACATCGCCACTCAAACTTCCTTTATGAATGTATAAGTCATAGTCATAAGCCGGCAACGTCCAGTTCAAGTTTACGTGGACCAATTTTTTGGCGGTCGCCCAGTCGGCTGGCGTGCCGGAAATCGTCAGCGTGAACGTTTCGCAGTTGATACCTTCCTGGCATAGATCTTCATTCTTGAAAACAACGGGATCGTTGGGAGTCGCGCCCCCGGGTGATGTCCCTTGCCACGTTAGTGATGTGGAACTGGTGCCGAGAGAACCGCTGGTCGGGTTAGCCGCTTGGGCAGCTGGGCCAGCGGTCAAGGCGGTGGCGATCAAGGCCAACGCGAAGATTGCGATGCTGAGAACTGTCGTTCTTGGGTATGCGGAAAAAATGTTCTTTAGTTTGGTTGAGTGCGGTCGTCGATACGATTTCATTATCAGGACTCCTTTTGCTTCTCGTTATTGGGGACAACGCCTGGGCCGGATTGCCGGCGCCGCCCGCTTCGGTCATTTCAACGATGGCAGGGTAAACAGGAGGCCTTGAGGAATACTTGAGCGATTCTTGAGGAGATTTGCTGGGGTTACATGAAGTCGGCTTACGCTTGCACAGAAAGAGATTACATCGCGTCCCTTCCCACGTTCCTACATAATCTTTATTATCAGACGCAACAACTATAGCTTGTTCGCAGCGGGTTTATCGGCGGTTTTGTTCTTCAGGCGGGTTAAGCCCTGCTCTATTTGACATTATTTCGGCTCACTGACGTTTTGCGCTGTCGGTTTGCGTTGCCTGGGTCGGTCGGATTATGGCATCCACCTCGCCGTGTATGGTTCGCCGGTGCGGATTCGTAATGTACTTCGCGGTGAGGTTTTCGGCAGTGCTCTATTAGCGTGTTGGGTGGGCCTGAAGTTTATACGGTAGTACCCCTAGTCTGAAATTCGTCTGAGTTTCCGTAGTGCGGTAAGTGTCCGTTTGGGTTACGGTCTCACGTTTGGATCTGCGTTAATTGCACAAAGTTGTTGACAGGCCTCCGCTAAATCACATTAGATATTTTGGCCGCCAGTAGAGCTTCGACAGCTCTCTTCCTTCCTAAAAACCTGTACTGGAGATATTGCAATGAAAGTTAATGGAAATACACAGATTCCGAATATGATAGTTTATGCTGCGCTTTACACTGTTGTTTTCGGGATTAGCATCTGGTTGTTGATTGCCCACAGTGAAAGCCCCACCAATTGGCAGGTATATGTTCTTATGATTGGAGCAGTTTTATCAGGAGCTATTCAATTCGCGATACATTCATGGAAGCAAAAAAGACCTGCACAGGATAATTAAGGCTCACACTGTGTTAGCTGAGAGATGCGGCGGGGCTTCGGCCTCGTCGCTTTTTTTTCTACCTCACGATAGAACCGCGCCGATTGATGAGTTTTTTAGCAACACACTAATAGAGCAGTACCAGGTTTTCTCGGCGCTTGACCACGTCTGATTGCCACCTTAGAGTGTTCGCTTTCATTAATCGAGGGTTACTGAGTGGCAATCAAAATTGAAAACCAGGTGGAGCGCAAGTTACCTGCCGATACTTTAGCTAGCATTGAGAGTGCATTCGACAGCTTGCCGCGTGAGCACACGCGCGGGCTCGAGCGCATTCGGCTGGTTGAGTTCATTTCCGAACCGCGCCTGAAGGGTTCCTTTCAGGCCACCGAACTTCCCGGCCTCTATCATCCGCGACAAGGTCCGAAAGGCGCCTGGTTGGAACTCGCCGTTGGTGTGTTGCTGCCGGCGAACAAGCCTGCGCACAAGAGGATCATTCCTCGTCTTTCCTTCAAAGGCAATTTAGTCGCGACGCTGTTTTCCCTGGTGGGCCAACATTATCATTTCACGTTAAAGCATTCGCTTAAGAAGGGTCAGCTCGAGCCGGCGGTGCGGGCGTACACGGAAAAGCAGCTTAAGGTTTGGAACGAGAAGAAGCATTCGTTCCGGGCCAAGTTGTTTAAGCCCATTCAACCGACATTGGAGCGTTGGGCCAAAGGACTACAGAAACGAGCTGCTGCTGAGAAGAAGAAAAGTGTGGCTTCGAGGTAATTAATAAGAGAGCCCGGGCACGCCCCTTCCTAACATGAGACAGTCGGGTTTGGCAGAAAGCTCAAGGTTGACCCCTCAACGTTGATCCCCTCAAGATTGATCAGCTCAAGGTCAGGAAGGGGGCCTGCCTCCGCTGCTTATTTAGAAAGTTGTCAAAGCGGGCATGACTTGCGAGTCGCAATGCGGGCGAGACGCCCGCGGTCCCATTCACGATTTACCATTTACTAGCCATCATGATTGTCGTCGCTGTCAATATTCTTCGCGGCCGAACGTAATGCCTGGGCCACTTCGCCGCGCTCAACTTTTGAGCGGCGAAAACGAATCTCCAAACTATAGTCCTTGTTTGGGGAGACCCATTTGAAAGTGTAAGGCTTCGCTTCCGCTGTGACGCGCGGACCCATTTCCTGGCGTCTCACTTCCCTTGCGTCTTCCCTGTTCAGTCCTCGCGAAGTGATTTCCTTTGCCAGCCGGCGCATTCCTTCTTCATCCGGTTGCCGCACAATCTGCAACAACACTGACTTTGCGCTGACGTCGGCGGCGCGGCACATGTCGCGCACATCGGGTGGAATCGCTGCGATCGACAGCGCTTCGGTGACGGTGCTTCTGCTCTTGCCGACTTTGCGCGCTACTTCTTCGTGGGTATAGCCAAATCTTTCGCTGAGCGCGAGCAGACCGTCGGCTTCTTCCCAAACAGTTAAATCTTTGCGCTGCATATTTTCTATCAGCGCGATTTCAGCTACGGTGCCGGCGTCGACTTCCATTTCGACGCACGGAAGTTCTTTCAAACCTGCGGCGCGCGCGGCCCGGAAACGACGTTCACCAGCAATAATCATCCAGCGGCCTGTTGCTTTGGACGGCTTAACGAGCAGCGGCTCGAGCACACCCTTGTCCGCGATC
>DATENN010000024.1:0-7304 GCA_035275045.1 Pyrinomonadaceae bacterium | reverse complement strand
GTTGGTTGCGCCGTCAGACAGCCATACTCCAGTGCCTGCAAACGAAACCTGCATCATGTGTTTAGCGAAATCGCACGACGGATGCATCATGTGCTGGTGCGCGGCGGTGATGCTGCAACTTGCAGTGTAGTCGTAGGTGCCAAAATGCGCCGCGGTACAGCGCCCGCGAGCGGCCTGCAAAAGCAAAGGCAAGTTGATCTCGCCCCGGTTGTTGATGATCGATTGCGTGGTTTCAATCATCATCTCCAGCTTAAGTGATCCGGTCGCAAGCCCGTTTGATTTTTCAAGCGAGTCGAACAAATCGGCAAGCGTTGCGACCTGTTCGGGAATGGTAATTTTCGGCAGCGTCACCACGAAGTTGTCGGGCAGTTTGCCTTCGGATTTTTCCAACAGGCTCGAAACGAAAATGTCGAGCGTGCGCATGCTTCGCGCTCGCAACTCCTCGTTGAATGGCTTGATGCGAATGCCGATGAAGGGTGGCAGACTGGCGGCAGTCATTCCCAGAGCGACTTCATTAGCTGCTGCTTCAGCGTGCCCATCTTCCTCAGCATCCGGCCGGTTGCCATAGCCGTCTTCAAAGTCAATGCGGAAGTCCTCGACCGGTTCGCGCCGCAGTTTCTCGTTGACTCGATCGTAAATCGTGTGAGCCAACCACGCGCTCTTGTTCTGCTTTCGAAGTGAGTTGGAATTTGTTTCGAGATTTGTTTTTAAGGCGTTACCGGCCTCGTTCGACTCCGGCAATTCTTCCGCGCCGGTCAAGCGCAATGCGTTTGCAAACGCGATAAAGTCCGGCGCAAATTGATCGAGCGAACGTTGCGCGAGCCCGCCGAGGCGTGCTGCCGAGTCAGATTTGAAAAGGTGCGCGCCGCCATAAACAGTGTGCACCGGTTGCCGCCGTCCACTCTCTCCCGGGTACTCGGCTGCGAAAGCGGTGTTTACTTCGGACAAGCGGCCAGTGAGATCGCGCAGGGCGCCATCGGTTAAAGACGTTTTCATCAACCCTCTTCTTAGGACTACGAATAAAGTGTGAGAGTGACTTTATTACAGGCTTAGCTAAAGTAACAAGACGAGCTGTTTACGCTTAAACCGTCTGCCGCTCGGTGCTCGTCGCCCGCAACACAAACGTCAGGATGATCCCGGCCGCGAATCCACCGATGTGCGCCATGTAAGCAACACCGCCGGTTTGTGCATTGCTCGAAATTGATCCGATACCGCTGACCAGTTGCAGGACAATCCATAAACCGATCACTACCAATGCCGGCATTGGAATTACGCCGCGGCCCATTAACACCCGTACCTGGCCGCGCGGAAACAGGATGATGTACGCCCCAAGCACGCCGGCAATCGCGCCCGATGCACCGAGATTGGGAACATCGGAACCGATACTGAAAGCGAGTTGCGCCGCCGTCGCAGCTATGCCGCACACTAGATAGAAAATCAGAAACTTGAGGTGCCCAAAGCTGTCCTCGACGTTGTCGCCAAAAATCCACAGGTACAGCATATTGCCGCCGAGATGTAACCAACCGGCATGCATAAACATCGAAGTGAAAATGGTAGGAAAGTCCGCGCTCGGATTCGCTAGCAGTCGTCGTGGCACTACGGACCACTGTTGGATAAACGCATCGCCCCCGCTCAGCTCAACCAAAAAAAACAGCACGTTCAAAGCGATCAAGATGTACGTCACTACCGGCACCGTCCGGCGACTGCTGTCGTCGTCACCAATGGGAAACATTTCGCGGCTCCTTAGTTTTAGAGCAAATTCAAAGCGGGGCGTATTTGAGGAGGAGAAACTGGAGGATGACAACGAGCAAAAACTGGTAGCGCATACGGGACTCGAACCCGTGATCTCTGCCTTGAGAGGGCAGCGTGTTAACCAACTACACCAATGCGCCGTGAAACCGGCGTCGATTATAGGTTCGCCGTCGCGCGTTGGCAAACTGCGCCTGATCGCAGATAACGCGAGAAAAATATTGAGGGAAAATGGCCGAATGATATACTGCGCCCGCTAGTCACAATGCTAAAAACGGCTCGCCCGAGTCACATCGCTGATCAATACATTACTGCTCAACCGCGCCGGCAATGGATAAGCCTGCGAGCGTTCAGCGTAACTGTAAAACAGCTTCACGCAATGGTTCGCCTTGCGAATTGAATGAACATTTCAGTTCATAACGAGACCAGCAAAAGCGAAGCGCGTGTCGCGCTAATGCCCGAATCAGTTAAGGAGCTGATTGGCCTCGGGACAACAGTCACAATTGAAAGCGGCGCTGGTCTAGCCGCCGCCCGTACGGACGACGACTATCGGGAGGCGGGCGCGATAGTGGCCGGCCGCGATGAGGTGTTGGCCCAGACTGATGTTCTCGTTACCGTCAACCCTCCACAGAACGATATTTTTGAAGCGCTGAAGCAAGGCGCGGTCGTACTGGGATTTTTGCGGCCGCTGGACGATCCAAAATCGTTGCAAGCCGCACTACCCGCCATGTTGACGACATTCGCGATGGAACTGGTACCGCGGATCACGCGCGCTCAAGCGATGGATGCACTTTCGTCGATGGCGACCGTAGCCGGCTACAAAGCAGTGTTGCTCGGCGCTTCGCACATTCCGCGAATGTTTCCATTGTTGATGACCGCTGCGGGAACCGTTCCACCGGCTCGCGTACTCGTGCTGGGCGCGGGCGTCGCCGGCTTACAAGCAATTGCGACCGCGCGGCGGCTCGGCGCTGTGGTCGAAGGCTATGACGTGCGCGCTGCGGCTGGTGAACAAGTACGTTCGCTCGGCGCTACGTTTTTGGAGGTAGACTTAGGCGGGATCAAAACAGAAGATGCGGGAGGTTACGCAGTCGAGTTATCGGAAGAAGCGATGCAGCGCGGCCGTGATTTGATCGCCGAACGGGCGAAAACTGCCGACGTCGTAATTACCACCGCTCAAGTTCCCGGCCGGCGGGCGCCGATGCTAATGGACGAATCATCAGTGAGCGGTATGAAGCGCGGCTCTGTCATTATCGATCTCGCCGGCTCGACTGGTGGGAATGTGGTTGGCAGCAAAGCCGATGAAGTTGTCGAGCGAAACGGCATAACGATAATGGCGCCTACAAATTTGGCAGCCACGGTCCCGGTCCATGCCAGTCAACTTTATTCGCGAAACGTTACCGCATTTCTCGGCTTATTGATTAAAGACGGCCAATTGAATATCGACATGAATGATGACGTGGTTGGCCCATCCTGTGTTACTCATGCCGGACAGTTTGTGAATCAAAGAGTTGCGGCAGCGATAAATAAATAATCATGTGCGGGAATACTTAAGGAGTAAACCAATGAGAAGTAGACGTCTTTTTGCAATCGTCCTGACCGCCGGTTTGGTGGGTCAATCGTTTATGCCAACGGTCGCATGGGCGCAACGGCGCTCCATGGCCGCAAAATCGACGGCGTTAACCGCGCTGCCGCCCATCAAATTCACCGAATTCAAGTTGGCGAACGGCTTGCGGGTCATCATGCATGAGGACCATTCGACGCCGATCGTCGGCGTCAATCTCTGGTATCACGTTGGCTCGAAAAACGAAGTGCTTGGCAAAACCGGTTATGCGCACTTGTTCGAACACATGATGTTTCAGGGCTCAAAGCATTACGACGACAACTATTTCAATCCTATTCAGGAAGCCGGCGGCACACTCAACGGTTCGACAAACACCGATCGCACAAATTATTGGGAGCTGGTGCCGAGTAATTTTCTGGAGACGGCGCTTTTCATGGAAGCCGATCGCATGGGCGGTTTACTCGATGTGCTAAACGAAGCCAAGCTCGCGAACCAGCGGGACGTGGTAAAAAACGAGAAGCGCCAGAATTATGACAATCGTCCGTACGGGTTGGTTGGGGCGAAAATTAACGAGACGCTTTATCCAGCTGACCATCCTTATCATTGGTTAACGATCGGTTCGCTTGATGATCTAACCAAGGCATCTATTCCAGACATCAGCGATTTCTTCCGGCGCTTTTACACGCCAAACAACGCCAGCCTCGCAATCGCCGGCGACTTTAATCCACAACAGGCAAAGCGGTGGGTTGAAAAATACTTCGGATCGATTCCGCGTGGTCCAGCCGTGCCTGCAATCAAAGCCGCGCAGCCGGTGTTGACAGAGCTGAAGCGAATCGAAATGCAAGACCGGGTTTCGCTGCCGCGTCTGTACCTGGTTTGGACGTCGCAGCCGCAATTCACAGCAGACGAACCTGCTACTGACACCTTGGCGACCATTCTCGGGGCCGGAAAAACCTCTCGCCTGTACAAGACCCTCGTTTATGAAAAACAAATTGCGCAACAGGTGAACGTCAACAACAACTCGCAGGAATTGGCGGGTCAGTTTCAAGTCGTTGCCACGCCAAAGCCTGGACACACGCTTGACGAACTGGAAGCCGCCATTAACGAGGAAATTGAAAAGCTAAAACAGACGGCGCCGACAGCAGAAGAACTGGATCGCGCATACAACGCTCGCGAAGCTCGCATGATTTACGGTTTGCAGACGGTCGGAGGTTTTGGCGGCAAAAACGATCAGCTCAATCAGTACGCAACCTTCCTGGGACAGCCGGATTATTTTCGAAAGGACCTCGAACGCTATCGCAACGTCACTGCTGACGATGTTAAGCGGGTCGCACAACAGTATCTGACCGACAAGCGAATAGTCGTGACCGTAAAACCCATGGCGGGGTCTAACGCTCGCAGCGGTCGAGGGCGTGGTGCGGGAGAAGGCGGCGCAGCTGAAGCTGCAGGGGACACTTCGGCGGCGCCGGTGCAACAACCAGCGGGAAGCACCCAGCTTAAGAAAACTTCTACGCAGACAAAAGAAGCGATGGCCGCCAACCTGCCAAAAGCGCAGGCGGATCCCGTTCTCACGCTGCCCCGCATTCAACGACGTAAACTTTCAAACGGTCTCGAGGTCCTGATCGTCGAGCAACACGAGTTGCCGGTGGTCAATATGAACCTGGTGATCAAGTCAGGCGCTGCGAACGACCCCACTGCCATGCCCGGCTTAGCGAGCATCACTGCGGACCTCTGGGACGAAGGGACCAAATCACGGAAGGCGCTCGAGTTGTCGGAAAGTCTTGCGGCGATTGGCGCGCGCCTGAACGTTTTCGCGGGTTGGGATTCAACATCCGCAAACTTGCTGACCTTAACGCGGCAACTCGATCGGGCTCTGGAGCTCTACGCAGACACGATTACTAATCCCGCGTTCGATCAAAAGGAATTTGATCTACTTCGAGCGCAGCGACGGGCGCAGCTACTCCAGCAACGCGATAATGCGAACGCGATCGCGGGAACGGTTTATGCGTCGTTGTTGTACGGGCCCGAACATCCCTACGGTCATCCGTTAATAGGGACGGAAGGGTCGCTCGGCACGATTACTGATCAGGACGTGCAGCGCTTTTATGAAAGCTATTATCGCCCCAACAACGCGGCGTTGATTGTCGTCGGAGACGTGAATCCGGCGCAGCTAATTCCGAAACTTGAGAAGGCGCTGAGCGGATGGAAAGCGGGGCGTGTGCCCGCGGCCGCGAACGTCAGCGCGCCCGCCCCTCGAGATCGTGCCACTCTTTACATCGTCGATAAACCGGGAGCGGCGCAATCCGTCATCCAGATTGGGCAAGTAGGTGTGGCGCGCTCGACCGCTGACTACTTTCCCTTGCTGGTTATGAATTCCATGCTGGGCGGCGCTTTTGTTTCGCGCGTCAACTTGAATTTGCGCGAAGACAAGGGCTACACGTACGGAGCGCGGACTTCTTTCGACTATCGCCGCGGGCCTGGTCCATTTACCGCGAGCGCGGGTGTCTTTACAAATGTAACAAAAGAATCGGTGGTTGAGTTTTTAAAGGAGCTGCGCGGCATCCGCGGAGACCAACCGATCAGTGAAACGGAGTTGAATTATTTTCGCGAGTCGCTGATACGAAGTTATCCGCGTGGCTTTGAAACTCCCGAACAGATCGCGGGACGTTTGAGTGATCTGGTGTTGTATGGACTGCCGGATGATTACTTCAACAACTACATCGCTCACGTAAAAGCAGTAACGCTTGCGGATGTTACGCGTGTCGCCAGGCAATACGTTGATCCTTCGCGGATGGCGATCGTAATCGTTGGCGATCGCAAGGTGATCGAACCCGGTCTGCGCTCGATAACGGATGTCGGTTCGACAGTTACCGTGTTGGACATGGAAGGCCATCCGTCCACGACCACTGATCAGCAATAACAGAACCTAAAGGAGAACCAGATGAGTGTGTCGGAAGCTGCATCGCCACCAACAATAATTGCGGCCCTTTACGTATTCGCGTTGGCAGCGTTCCTTGGTTATCAGGTGATTTCGCGCGTGCCGCCACTGTTGCACACGCCGCTGATGTCGGCCACGAACGCGATTTCCGGCATCTCGCTGGTGGGTTCAATCGTAACTGCGGGGGCGCACTACAACACGGTCAGCACGATTCTGGGATTCACCGCCGTCTTCTGTTCGACTAGTAACGTTGTCGGTGGGTTTGTGATCACGGATCGCATGCTGAAGATGTTTAAGCGTAAGCCGACCGAGGAGAAGAGGGCCGGAAAGAAGTAGCGGGCCCGTTATATTTTCCATTCATCATTTGACATCGTTCATTTGTCATTTGGCGGCAAGCCAAAGTGACAACGGCAAAGTGCTAAACGCGAAGCGCCAAGCACCGAGTACAAAGCACTAAGTACAAAACGGTAACGGCAAAGTGCAAAGTACCAAGTTCAAACTACAAAGTTCTAACCCAAATTCAACATCCAAAAAAATCAATAGCTAAAGAGTGCACACCTACTTCATCGAACTAAGTTACCTGCTGGCATCAGTGCTTTTCATTCTCGGCCTCAAGGGAATGAGCCACCCGGAAACTGCCAAACGCGGCATGCACCTCGCCGAGTTTGGAATGCTGATGGCCATCATCGGCACGCTGATGCATTACGAGATTGTCACCTACACCTGGATCATTACGGGTCTGGTGTTGGGTTCGCTGCTCGGCCTGGCAATGGGTTTTTGGGTACCCATGACTGCTATGCCGCAGCGAACGGCGTTGTCTCATGCATTCGGTGCTTTCGCCGCCGCGCTGGTTGGCATTTCCGAGTTCTATCGTCACGGCGGTCAATTAGAAACCATCACGATGGCCGCGCTTGGTTTCGAAGTCATGCTGGGTGCGTTGACGACGACCGGAAGCTTGCTTGCTTTCGCAAAGTTGCAGGGAATGGTTCGCGGCACGCCGATGACCTACCGCGGGCAAAACATTTTCAACATGGCATTGTTGGCGACCACGGTTGG
>DATENN010000023.1:0-6495 GCA_035275045.1 Pyrinomonadaceae bacterium | reverse complement strand
TTGTGACACGCTCCCATTGAACAAGGTCACGCTGATGGCACCCGGCACCCGGCACCCGGCACCGATTCATGAACATCATTCCTATCTCGCTGCCAACACCGTTCTACATCGGACCTGTCAACGTCTACCTCATTGCCCAGGACCCCATCACCCTCATCGACACTGGTCCAAAAACTAAAGAGGCGCATGAAGCTCTGCGCGAGGGACTGCGAAAGGCCCGTCTGCATGTTTCCGACATTCGACGGATTGTCTTGACACACGCGCACGAAGATCACTGTGGGCTCGCTCGCTCTCTGCGCGATGAGGCGAAAGATGCAGAGGTGCTGGTCCACGAGTGGGAGACTGGACATCGCGTCGGCCGGCTGGAATACGAGGAGCATCGTCAACTACTGGTGCGCGCCGGTGTGCCGCCCGAGGAAATTGAGGGCATGCGGCGCATGTACGAGGGAGTGCGCAAGTATGCCGATTCATTCGCCGACGACGAATATGGACCACTTTGGGACGACGCAGAGTTGGAATTCGACAATGGGGCACTGCGCATTTTGCACACGCCCGGTCACACGCCGGGTTCGTGTTCCTTCATTCGCGAAGCGGACCGCACTCTGATCGCCGGCGATTGCGTGTTGAAGCGCATCACGCCCAATCCGGTGCTTTCTCCTGATCCGGTTGATCCGAAGCGGCGCTTTGCTTCACTGGCTGAATATTTAGTGAGCCTTGCCAAGCTGCGAAGTTTTTCCCCGACGCTGGTTCACGGCGGGCACGGCGAGCCGGTGCACGATTTTGAAGAGCTTTTCAATCGCTACTTTCGCGCTGTCCGCGAACGCCAAGCCGAAGTCATAAAGCTAATTCCCAAAACCGGTATGTCTGCGTGGCAGGTTTCGCGCGCAATGTTCCCGGATGCCGACGACGTGCACCGCTTCCTGGCCGTTAGCGAAGCGGCTGCGCATCTGGATCTCGCTCATTCGGAAGGAAAAATTGCGATTGAACTTGCGGGCGAGAGGGAAGTTTACAAACCGTTGGGCTGATCTCCGCAAATTACACTATCCGCAGATCTCGCAGAAAAAAGACTGGGACAACCACGATTTGTAGGACAACGAGTTGTTTCGGGGATGACGGGTTTGCCGCCTTTGTCAGCCAATCTGTGTAACCTGCGTAATCTGTGGATTGATATCAATCTTCTTCTAAATGTGGTTTTGTTTTTGGAACTCTCCGCGATTCTGCGCGTGTAACTCACAAATTCTTTCCGGAGGATTCTCATGTCATGACTGTTAGAAATGCTTTTGGTTTCTTATTCTCCCTGCTTTTCGCGGCCGGAATTGTGCTCGCGCAACAAGTCACACCAGGAACGCCGGTCCCAGACGCGCCCGGCGAACCCGGTACCTTTTCTTTTTTCATCGACGGCGGCAGCTTCCTGGGCGTCTATGCCGAGGACGTCAGTAAAGAAAACATGGCGCGCTATAACCTGCGCGAAGTCCGCGGCGTGGGCATTACGCAAGTCGTAAAAGATAGCCCAGCGGAAAAAGCTGGTCTAAGAAAAGACGACGTGATTCTGCGCTTCGATGGCGAGAACGTCACCAGCACGCGCAAACTCAACCGGCTTGTATCTGAAGTAGCTCCCGATCAGTCGGTGCGATTGGCCATCAGCCGCGGTGGCGCCGAGCAGGAAGTATCGGTGACGATCGGCAAACGAAACGGTTCGATCAATGCTGGCGAAGGATTCCGTGCGCTCGAGCGCTTCCGGAATATGCCGGACCTGCGGGGACTGGTTACACCCGAGGCGCCCGGCGCGAACGTGTGGAAGTGGGAAGGCCCAGGCTCGTCGCCCGACGGCATGTTCTACTCATTTGGCAATAACCGCCGGATCGGCGTGGCCACCATGCAGTTGACCAAACAGTTGGCGGAATATTTCGGTGTCGCGGAAGGTCAAGGCGTGCTGATCACGAACGTTTCTGACAACAGCCCGGCTGCAAAAGCGGGATTGAAAGCAGGCGACATCATCACGGGGGTCGATGGTGAAAAGGTGGAAAACTCCGGTGACGTAGCGCGGGCCATCAACAAGAAAAAAGATGGTGACGTAACGCTAACGGTGATTCGAAAAGGAAATCAGCGGACTTTCACCGTCACGCCAACGGAAGCGAAACCATTAGTCGTACCCGGCGCCACGCCACAATCTGCCCGGCGCGTCGTGATCCCGCGCATCGATCTGGGATCGATTCCGGAGATGAATATTTCATTGCCGCGCATTGACCTTCCGGTCATTCCCGAGATCAATGTACGACTCCCGCGAACGCCGAGAGTTCGCGTAATTCGAGGCGGAACGCAACAGCCTATCTGAAGACAGAGGGCGCAACGGGCGAAGAGCAAAGCGCTAAGCGCAAAGGGCCAAGAGCGAAAGAACCGAGTGTATCACGCAGTCAGCCCCTAGCTCTTCGCCCTTAGCCCTTCGCCCTTAGCTCTTTGCTCTTAGCTCTTGGCCGGTTACCTCGCTGTTCACAGCGTTACGGCATTCGTCCTCTACTCTGCAGCGCTTCGCGATAAGCGCCGCCCGTTACTTCACCAATGCGAATCGCTTCATCAAATTCTCGGGCCGCTTCAGCAGTCTTATCCAGAAAAGCATAAATCCTTCCCATCGCCACGTGCGCGCGCGACATCAACGCTTTGTCCGAATCAGGCGAAGCGGCTTCGATAGCTAAACGATAATTCGCCAACGCCGTTTGCAAACGTCGCGCTTGAACATCTTCGTCCGTTGCGTCTGCCGCCGCGACACTTGCCGTCTGGCCCAGAGCAAAAAAGATTCGCGGCTCGCGCGAATAATCCTTCATCAAATCTTTCAGCCGCGCTTCAGCGCCGACGTAATCTTTCTGCTGAAGTATCTGCTCGATAGCCGCCAATTGCTTGACGAGGGCAGCCGCGCGCGCGGCCTCAGCTTCCGAATACACGGGCACTTCGACTGTGGTGTTGACTGCCTGTCGCGCTTTTCGTGCTGCTACAGCCCGAGCGCGAGCTTCGGCGGCGTCTGCAAGCCGTTTATCCTCATGTGCCGGATCGAATGCCGTCATCATGTCGGCAAAGAAATTAGCGATATCGAAACCCGAATTTTCAACACCTTTCAATTGTTCGGCAAAAAAGAAATCGAGCACCGCGCCGCGTTCATAATCATCAGATAGCCGTTCGATAGTTTCGTCCTGAATCGAACGCAAGGTTTCCTGGTTTACCTGCAGAATGGCCTTTCGGGTCGCTTCATCTTTCGCATTCGCAAGTTTTGCTCGTGCTTCGAGCGTCGCGATTTCCAGCCTGCGCTGCTCTTCGAAACGAGCGTCCGCAGCCGCAACCAGGGAACGCGATACGGTCAGAAAAACATCCGCGCTGACTGAGCCACCCGCTTTGCCTCGCGCGTCGAGCACCTGTCGAATTTGTTCACGATGTTCCGCAATCTGGCGATTGAAACGCAATATCAACGGATCGATAACAAACTGTAGATACGCGCGCCTGAGTTCCGATGAACGCGGATCGACTCCGGCCGGGACCACCGCATAGTAATCATCGGCAATTATTCTAAAGTTGATTGCGCCCGGGGCGGCGAGCAGATCGGGAACGATATAGAAATGCCGTTCGTGCTCGCGCGTTCGATAGGCCGGCTGATCGTTTTTCTTGTTACCTGACGGTTTCACTGCGACGCGTTCTGCCGAGGTTGTGATCGGCTGCGTGTGCAGGTAGGACAAAATCTCCTGGACCATGTCAGCGGTCGGCTGGCGCAGTCGATCGCCCTCCGCCTGATACGCGCGAGTGTAAGCGGCAAGCTTTTCGTCCATGGCCGCGCGCCGATAAAAGTCGTGGACCAGCGGCGCGAAATCAAGCACCTCGAGCAAGCTGCCCGGAAGTTGCTCGGAACGTTCCGGAGCGTCGAGTGCGGGGGGTGGACCAAGCGCAAGAGCCAGCGACACATAACGCGCCGATTGATCGGCTGGTGTCGCAGGCGCGGGCAACTTGTTACGTTCGTAAAATGTTTTCAGGCGGGAACGCAGGTCCGGATCGAGCGTGCTGAGATCTTTTCTCACTTGCGCCCGAAAAGGCGACGGTTCATTCGGTTCAGGATCAAAGCCGGCGGCTTCCAGCGCGGCCATCATTACGATCAATCGCGGCTCGATATCAAAAGTGACGCCGTAGCGCGATAAATCAAACGACGTTGCCGGACGTTGAGCGGGTCGCGTCGACGTTCCGGTATTCGTTTGTGCCGGGCAAACCGAGGCTGCGAAAAGAAATAATAAAAAAAATAACGCGGTTTTCTTCATAGACAGGACAGAATACGCTGCGGTTTTGGTTGGGAGAACTTTCAGAAATGCTTGGTAGCGCAAATCCTTCTCAGCGTTGGCCGGACATATTTGCGTGGTTACGAATGCGATCGCTTTCGCGCCCGCAGCAGCGAGGATGTTACCGGATATGCGATCACCGAACAAACGATGGAAAGAACCGTGCCCCCAATGGTAAACGGCCAAACAATGCTCCAACTTTCATGAAAAACTTGCCGGTAATAATCAGCGGTCAACAGGTGAGGTTCTTTTAGCAAAGCCAGCCCCGGTTCGGAAATTCGCAATGGCCGGCCCAGCAGGAATGCACCGATCGCGTAGGAAGCAATGATGATCGGAACGAGCGTAACGAACGGATTGTTGATGAACGTGCCGCTGTAAATCGCAATTTTGTTGAAGCGAAACAGGAAGGCAATCAACGTTGCCAGGATCGTGTGCAGGCCAAGGAGTGGCGAGAAAGCGATAAAAACGCCGATTGAAAAAGCAAGCGCCGTTCGCTCAGGCGGATCGTCCAGCGTGAGCAAACGGCGAAAGATAGCGCGGAGCATTGCTGGTGACAAGTGACGGGCTACAAGTGAGAAGCAGGATTAAGCGACCTGTGCCTCGTCACTTGTGACCTGGCACTTACTTAAAGCTATTCAACGCCTCCGCTTCATTGTCGTAGGCGTCAAAGACAGTAAGCAGCTTAGTAATGACGAGCAGGTTTTGAATTTTTTCCGTCAGGTTCAAAAGCTTGAGTTGTCCGCCGTCGCGGCTGACGGTGGTGTAGTTCGCAATCAACTCGCCGATGCCACTCGAGTCGATGTTTTTCACACCGCGCAGGTTTAATAAAATTTTCTTCTTACCGCCATCAACCAATCCGCGAATCGCGTTACGCAGGGCGATGCTGCCTTCGCCCATGCGCACCGCGCCGTTCATGTCCAGAATGGTAACGTCGCCTGCCTGTCGTTCAGTTACTTCCAATTCGGCCATTTGATTCTCCCTTGAACTAATACCGCGGCGCGTTGCGCACTATTTGAAACTGTTAAGCGCGTCGGCTTCTGTCTCGTAGACATCGAAAACGGTCAGCAGCTTTGTGATCGTCAGCAAGTCCTGAAGTTTTTGGGTCAGGTTAAGTAGTTTCAGCTGCCCGCCATCCTTGTTGATTGCGGTGTAGCTGGAAACGAGTTCACCAATGCCGCTGGAGTCGATATAACCAACCTGAGCCAGGTTGAGAAGAATTTTTTTCTTCCCCTCTTCCAGCAGGCGGCGTACCGCAGAACGTAAGGCCACGCTGCCTTCACCAATGGTTATTTTGCCGTCCATGTCCAAAACCGTTACATCACCGGCCTGCCGTTCCGAAATATTTAGTTCTGCCATTACTGCGATCTCCTTTGAAGTGTCCCTAAAACTTGTATGCGCGGTCGGACGCGCTGGTTGTGGCGACGGCTAAAGTTTTTTCTTCATTCGTACAGTCGTTCCGCCACTCGGATCTGAAGACCAATCGACCGTGTCCATGAAATTGCGCATGAAGAAAATGCCACGACCGGAAGTTTTCAAAATGTTTTCTTCCCTGGTCGGATCGGGAATGTCGGCTGGATTGAATCCCGGGCCCTGGTCGTGAACCGTGATCTCAAAAGCGTCCGGGGAATTCTTCAGCTCCACATCGACAACCTTTGCTTCATCGAGTTTGTTTCCGTGAAGCACAGCGTTCGTCACTGCCTCACGCACCGCCATGTCAATTCCGAAAGCGACTCCGGCGTCAATGCCGATACGGTTTAAGAAGGCGGCAACGGCCGTCGCAGCTTCCGCCACGGCCTCGATGCGGCTGGGCAATTTGAGCTCGGTTGTCTCAAGAGTCACAATTAAAAGACATGACCGCTTCCAGAGCCATCGAGTGCGGATCTGGCCTGCGTGGTGAACTCGTAAAGCTACCCGGAAGACCGAGGGTTTAGCACGCTCAGCTATCACGTGTCAAGAATGTCCAAGTCAGAGTCTGTTACCATTTTGAGTTGCGTAAACGTTTCCCGTAGCAAACTTTAGGCGCTCGTCGTGTATGAGTTTGCGAGTTAAGATTAGCGGATGAAAATCATGCCTGCGCGCCGCCTCAAAGGCGAAGCGCATGTTCCCGGCGACAAATCGATTTCGCATCGCGCTGCACTGATTGCGGCGCTGGCGAATGGCAGCTCGCGTGTTTCAAATTATTCAC
>DATENN010000022.1:0-11653 GCA_035275045.1 Pyrinomonadaceae bacterium | reverse complement strand
TATCGGCTACACATCAAGCAATATTTTGTCTTAGTATGAATGGCAAATTAGTAGCACAGATTTTCTTGGTCTGCGGTGGATGACTACAAAAGCACAAACTAAAGTCTGTGCCATATCAAAATGAAAGCAAAAGTCTACGTCAGCCTGAAACCGGGAATACTTGATCCGCAAGGCAAGGCCATCCAGCATTCGGTTGAACTGTTGGGTTTCAACGGTATCGCCGATGTGCGGCAGGGCAAGTATTTCGAGATTGCCCTCGACGACGCCAGTGAACAGCAAGCTCGCGAATCAGTTGCGCGCATGGCGCGCGAGGTTCTATCCAATCCGATCATCGAAGACTATCGCGTGGAGATTGAAACGTGAAGTTTGGCATCATCGTTTTTCCCGGCTCGAATTGCGATCACGACGCGTATCACGTGATCTCAAAACAGGTGGGCCAGCCGGTTGATTTCGTCTGGCACCGCGAAACAAATCTCGGTTCGTACGACGCGGTAATCATTCCCGGCGGCTTTTCCTATGGCGATTATCTTCGCGCCGGAGCTCTGGCGCGATTTTCACCGGTGATGGAGTCAGTCAAAAAGTTTGCCGCCTCAGGACGATTTGTCCTGGGTATATGCAATGGCTTTCAAATTCTTTGCGAAGCCGGTTTGTTACCGGGCGCATTGATCCGCAATCGTGATCTGCACTTCATATGCGAACACGTTTATGTGCGGGTTGAGACGTCAGACACGCCGTTTACGAACGAGATGCAGGCGGGATCAATCCGCCGAATTCCGATCGCTCATGCCGAGGGTAACTACGTTTGCGATGACCAAACTTTTGCCGAGTTAAAGGCGTCGGATCGCATCGTGTTTCGATACTGCGATGCAAATGGAAGTGTAACCGCAGCGGCAAATCCGAACGGGTCGCGAGATAACATCGCCGGAATTTGCAGCGCCGGTCGCAACGTGCTGGGCCTAATGCCCCATCCGGAACGAGCTTGCGAAGATTTGCTGGGTTCAAGTGACGGCCGCGACGTTTTTCGGTCGCTCGCAGCGACGTTGGCGCTCGCCGCGTGAGCTACAAGTCAGAACGTGAGCCCGTGCATTCGTGCTACACAATAGACTGATGGAGAAACTCAAATGAGACGACAATCCGCCTGGTTAGCCGCGAGTATGTTGTTTTTCGCTGTGCTTGCCTGCAACCTCGGCAAAAACACAAATCGCAACGGCAACGACAACAGCAACAATTCAAGGACTGAAGAAGCTACCTCGGGTTCGGCTATCAAAGAAATTCATATGGCCAAGGACAACGGCGAGGGACAACCCGGCGATCGGACGGATACTTTTTCATCCAGCGATCGCACCATTCATTGTGTCGCGACACTCAATGAAGCAAAGTCCGGCACCGAGATGCGCTTCTCCTGGTGGATAGTCGACGCGGACGGCACGCAGAACAAAAAGATCAAGGACATCGACTACACTACCAAGACTCTCGAGAATGTCATTCACGGCCATCTGACACTGCCGCAGGATTGGCCGTCGGGACGTTACAAGGTGCAGGTTTACGTCAACGGCAATCTCGATAAGACGGTGCAGTATTCGGTCGAATAATTTCTAGCCCGAAGCGAACAAAATGAAACGTGCACTTCCTTTCTTAATCATTGGCATCGTGTTGGTCATCGCTGTGGTGGCAGCGCTCTACTTGAAACGTTCGGCGAGTACGCCGGTGGCGCTGCCGGCGCCCTCCACCGCCACACCGTCTGCAACCAACGGCCAACCGCCCGCCGATGGCAACGTTGCTGAGAAAGGCGCGGAGCCGCCACATACGATTGGACCAGCCGACGCCAAGGTGACGTTGGAAGAATTCGGCGACTTTGAATGTCCTCCTTGCGGAATGCTTCATCCGGTTTTGAAAACGATGGAGAAGGAATTCGGTCAGCGAATTCAGATTATCTTCCGCGAGTTTCCCCTCGTGCCCACGCACGTTCACGCGCTGTCCGCGGCTCGAGCCGCTGAAGCGGCGGGTTTGCAGGGGAAATTTTGGGAGATGCACGATCTGCTTTACGACAATCAAAAAGCGTGGCACGACGCTTTTGATGCTCGTCCAATGTTTGAGCAGTATGCCGGGCAGATCGGTTTGAACATGGAGAAATTCAGGAGTGACAGCGCCAGCGAAGTCGTGGCACAACGTATCCTGCGCGACGGCGCGCGCGGTCACGCGCTGGGCGTCAGCGGCACTCCGACTGTTTTCATGAACGGTCGCGAAGTGCCGTTCGAGTCGCTCGTCCCCGACAAACTTCGCGCGCTGATCAGTGCAGAACTAAATAAATAATTCGTTCAGGCCGCTCGTGGATTCCGCCGATACTCATCTCGCAAATCAAACGCGACGCCAGACCATTCTTTATGCGGTCATGGCGTTCGTGTCGCTGATCGGACTCGCCGACGCGATCTACCTTACGATTGAGCACCTCTCCGGACGCAGCGTTCGCTGTACCATCGTTAGTGGTTGTTCAGAAGTATTAAGTAGTCCTTATGCAACTGTGCGTGGTGTGCCGCTCGCGATGATCGGCGCGGCCGCTTATTTCCTGGTCTTCAGCCTGGCAACACTTGCTGCGTATAGTTACGCGTGGGCCGGAAAATTGTTGACGGCGGTGGTAGCACTGATGTTTCTGACGACGCTGTGGCTGCTATACCTGCAGGCTTTTGTCATTAAACACTTCTGCCAATTCTGCCTGCTGTCGGCGGGAGTAACGATCACGTTAACTGCGTTAGTGATTTTTGCGCGACATCGTTGGAACTAATTTTTACTGCGGCATTCCCGTCCGTTTTAGTAAGTCGTGGAATCGCGGATCGCGTCTCAGGTCGTTTAAGCGCGGGTCAAACCGGACCGACGTTGGCGGCAATGAGCGCTGCTCGTATGCCTTTCCCATTTCTGCCAGCGCCTCATCTGTCTTGCCCAGCGCGGCATAAATAACTGCCTTCTGATAAGGCGAAACGTAAAGGCGCTTACCCACCTCGTCTATCTTCTGCAGAATCTTTCGTGCCTCGTCCGGCTTACCTGAGGTCGCATACAAGTGGCCGAGCGCTCCCAGGCCATCCAAACCATTGGAAACGCTGATTGCCTTTTGAAACTCTTCGATCGCTTGTTGAGTGCGGCCCTGTTGTTCGTACGCCAGACCCAGCCACTCATGCATCGCTGCGATGTTTGAGCCAGCCGCTATTTTCGTGTTGAGGTTGTCGACAGCTCGATCATACTGGCCGGTGAAGTAGAAGTGTTGCGCCAGACTGGTGCTCTGGCTGAACGGCAAAAACTGCTCAAATTTGTACTGTTCGGCCTCAGCTTCACCCGGTCGGTTCATGATCAGGAACAAGAAACCGAACCAGGCATGCGTTAGTTTCGGATCCAACTCACGCGCCCTCGCGTATTCGCGCTCAGCCCGCGAAAAGTCCCAATCGTATTGAAAGGCAATCCGGCCTAACATCGAATGGGCATAAGCGACCGTTTCATCCAGCTCCAACGCCTTCATCACAGCGGCCCGGCTCTGCGGCAGGAAATCCGCTGGCGGGTCACCATAAATTCTCAGTCGCATGTAACAATCACTCAGTCCCGCATAAGCCATTGCGTACTTTGGATCGAGATCGATGGCTCGCCGAAAAAGTTCTATGCTGTGATCGGTGTCCTGCCTCGTGTTTTGGCTCATGAAGAAATGCGCTTTGAGGAAACTTTCGTATGCTTGTTGATTCTCGGTATAGCGCTTTTGCACACCCTGTCCTTCTTCGTGATCAAGTGTCACCAACAGGCTGTGCAAGACCTTGCCGCAAAGTGAGTCTTCAAGTCTAAAAATGTCATCAAACTTCTCGTCGTAACTTTCATCAATTAGCGCCACCCCGTCCTGCACGCGAAGCAAGTGTGTCGACATGTGTTGCCCCGGTCGATCGATCTCTCCGTACAAAACGTAATCCACCTTCATGAGACTTCCGATGGCCCGTGGATCCTGCTTCATTCGCCCATAGTGAAGTGCCGCGGTGATGGGCTGCACAGAAAGCTTCGTGCTGTTGCTGAGACGATTAACGAGTGTATCCGCTATTTCGACACCGAGATATTCCTCGTCAGGAACGGACGTTTTGAAAGGCAGGACCGCAACCGAGTTCCCAGCCGAAGTTGACGGTGAAACGATCGGCGACCGCCGTTTCCATGCCACGATAGCGCTGACAACACCCAGCGCGATCCCTACTGTTATCACGGCCGTAACGGCGCGCCGAAAATCGGCTCGTTTTACGGTCGTTGTCTGGGAAGCATTAACCGTGGCTTTGATCGATGGTGCGGGCGCAGACGAGCTCTCTGACGCAGGCAGGACTTCCGTGTGCTGAGCTGCTGTGGTGCCCGCATTTTGTTCGCTACTCGCCTCATTCAACTCCGCTATAAACCGGTATCCCCGAGTATGGACAGTCTGGATGTATTTCGGTGCTTTGGGATCGTCGCCCAGCAGTTTGCGGAGCTTGGCGATCTCTCGCGTCAAGGCATTCTCTGTTACGTAGGTTCCGCTCCAGATTGTGTTGAGAATTTCTTCCTTCTCAATCAGCCGGTCGCGATTCTCGATTAAGAAAAGCAGCAACTTGAGCGCCTTCGGTTCAAGCTGGATCGCCTGGCCGGCTTTGAATGCGCGGAACGTGGCGGGCTCGACGCGTATGTCGTCAAACAAAAATACTGAGCAATTGCGGGGGGTCATAAAAGCGTCACAAAATCATCAGCCTTCACTCAGGACGGTAATCGCCGCCCAGTCGTATGGTGAGCCGAGGCTGGTAAAGCTTAGGAGTAGTCAGAACAAAAGACAATCTCTTCCGAGTCGATCTCCCCATTACAACACCAGAGCATTCATTCCATAAGGAATCTGAATGCCTCATGCAAGAAAAGGCCGCTGTGTTTTCGGAGCTTTTGGATTTCCAAATGAGGAGAACGTTCATGTCAATAAAAATGTTGTGTTCAATCTTCGTCGTCGCCGTCACGTTGCAACCGTCGATGGCTCAGGACGTCCCCAAAGCAGAAGTATTCGGCGGTTACTCCAGGGCCGGCGGCAACTTTAATGGTTGGAACGCTTCTGTGACGGGAAACCTCAATAAGCAATTTGGTATCGTCGCTGACTTTAGCGGTCACTATGGAAGTGAGCTCGATGGATCAATTTTAGTCAAGCAAGACGCGCACTCATTTTTGTTCGGGCCGCGATTCTCCTTCCGTGGAAAGAGACTTACCCCATTTGTCTATGCGCTAATCGGAGCAACGCGATTTCATGAAAGCGCAATCATCTCTGTGACAAAACTCTCGGACTCTGATACAGGTTTTAGTTCGGCGCTGGGAGGCGGGTTAGACGTAAAGGTGAACGACCGCATCGCCATACGCGCATTTCAACTCGATTATTTTCGCCCTAACTTTTTTGGCGAGAGTCACAACCGAGGCCGGCTCGCCGCCGGTGTGGTCCTGCGCCTCGGCAAACAATAGTCCTACTTTTTCTTTCAAAAAACATTATGCGTAAAGGTGAAGTTCAATTCTTCAGCATAAGACTCATCCGCCAGTCGCGTTGCGCGCTGGCGTTAAGTTTGTTCCTTATCGGCAGCGTCAGCGGGGTTAGCTTTCTATTCGACGGCCACTCTAGCGTTGCGGCATCTTCTTTTGAAAAGTTGAGCCTACCAACCGTTCATGCGGCCGCGAAATCTGCCGGCTCCGAGGATCACATCTGGAAGCGAGACCAATCGCCAGCCAAGCAGACCAGCGGTCTCCAGACCCCAACTACTCCGAAGTTCTACCGGGCGGTGACTCTCAATGCCATCGCGCAACGACAGCTACTTCGTCACGCCCCAATGGAGTTTAGTAAAGCCGCCAAACAGGCCCGACTGGTCATGACGCTACCCATGCCGGACGGAACGCTCAGCAGGTTTCGCGTTGAAGAATCGCCCGTGATGCAGCCTGAACTCGGTGCGCTTTTTCCAGAAATTAGAACGTATCGCGGTCAAGGTCTGGATGACTCGACCGCTACCACCCGCTTTGACGTAACGCCCGCTGGTTTTCACGCGATCGTGGTGTCAGCACACGGGACAGTCATCATTGAGCCTGCCGCGCATGGACGCCCAGGCCAATATTTTAGTTATGACCAGCGCGACGCACCGGCACAAACGAACTCTTTCAGTTGTGTGACCAGTGGCATGGACCAGGCGTTGGCCCAATCGCAAAACCAGCAAATCTCTGACGCTGGCTCTGCGCGTCTTGGCGTGGACACGGGTGCGACGCTTCGCACGTACCGGTTGGCTCTCGCTGCCACCGCCGAGTACACCCAACAATATGGCGGCGGCACTGTCGCGGGCGCTCTCGGGACAATGGTCACACTGATTAATAACGTTAATGCTATTTATGAGCGCGACCTCGCTATACATCTGACGTTGATTGCTAATGAAAGCTCGATCATCTTTACGAATACAGCGACCGACGGATATACGAGCGACGACATAAACACCATGTTAGTTCAGAATCAGGCAAATCTTGATCGTATCGTCGGAGCGGCGAATTACGACGTTGGCATGGTCCTGGATGGACACGTCTACGCTTTCCAGCCGGGCCATTTCATATTCCAGGGAGCAGGTCAGTATCAAAGCACCTGTGTCAGCGGTCAAAAAGGTAAGGGTGCTGTAATCTTTCGTTCAACCGAGCCTTCCAGCGTCACGGCTATCTATGTTGTCGCCCATGAACTGGGTCATATGTTCGGTGCACTGCATACCTTTAATGGCACCACTTTAGACTGTGGACCAAGTCGATTCGCGCAAGTTGCTTATGAACCGGGAAGCGGCTCAACCATTATGGCTTATCGAGGAGGGCTGCTGCCGAACGGAGTTTATTGGAATCTGTGTGGGGACGAGGAAGTGGTTTCGAGTGATACTTATTTCCATACCGCGAGCATCGAACAGATCGTCAACTACACTTCTTTTGGTAGCGGCGCCTCGTGCCCCACACTCACGAGTACTGGAAACAATCCGCCGACCGTGAATGCCGGCGGCGATTTTACAATCCCCGTTAACACGCCCTTCGCGATGACGGCGACTGGCAGCGATCCCGACGCGGACACACTCACCTATTGTTGGGAAGAGTACGACTTAGGCGCCGCAGGTCCGCCCAATACAGATAACGGCAATCGACCCATCTTCCGCTCCTTTGCTCCAGTGACCAGTCCCGTCCGAACATTTCCGCAGTTGCCGGACATTTTGTCGGGCACCGCGACCTTTGGTGAGTCGCTACCCATTACAACGCGCACCATGAACTTTCGAGTGACCGTGCGCGATAACCACTCCGGTGGCGGCGGCGTGGACACCGGCGGAATGCACGTGAACGTCAACGCAGGCAGCGGCCCATTCATTGTTACGCAACCAGGTTCCTCTACTTCATGGCCCACCGGCTCGAATCAAACGGTGACATGGAACGTCGCGAACACTTCGAGTGCGCCCGTCAGTTGCAGTAACGTTCGCATCGTGCTCTCCATCGATGGTGGAAGTAGTTTCCCCTTTACCCTGGCATCCGCCGCGCCGAATACCGGCTCAGCGACAATCACGGTTCCGAACCTTCCAACTTCCACGGCACGCGTTAAGGTCGAAGCCATCGACAATATCTTCTTCAATATCTCGCGGCCGAACTTCACTATTACGCCAAACAACACAGCACCGCCGACACTGCTGACTGAAGCTAATACAAATCGCGCTATCGCCTTGGATTCCATTACATTCGTGCGCGATCCATTCCCGCTCACAACCATCAACAGCTTCAGCCTGGATCGACGTACGCGCGTGACGCTGTTTGCTCTTGGTCTGGAATTCTTGCCAGGCGAAGACATCTCAGCTGTCACCGCTCAAGTTGAAGACGCCGGCCATAAAACATATCCGGCGAAGGTAGAGTATGTCGGCAAAGTTCAAGGCTTTGATTGGTTGACTCAAGTGGTCATTCGGCTACCGGACGATTTCCTCAATACCGGTGATGTGCTGCTCAGCGTTAGCTTGCGTGGCGCAGCAAGCAACAAAGTGCTGCTCCGAATCCAATAGTCAATTTTGTAGCATCACAACCGCCTACCAATTACAAAAGGCTTTGGATATCTCGCCCAGCGTTGCCGCTAAGCTTTGGTCAGATGATTTTGAATTGATTAGCAAAACATCACTAGGCCGCTTATGTTCTCTTTTGAACGTTCAGCCGGGGAAGCTGATTAGCTTCTGTCCAAATCGAAAATCTAGAAAGTAAAATTTGCTTTAGTTTCTATATTCGTGTGCAGGATTTTCCACAATCTAATGCGATGCAAAATTTTATTTTCAAAGGTGACCAATTCAACTCACTATCGAAACTCACTCTCGAATCGTTAAAATCCGAACGAGCTTACGCAATGTCGTTTGAAGCTCTTAATTCCTTGACAGGATTGAAGGTTTCTGACATAAGTCCCCCGTTCTCTCTCATGGAAGCCCTCTGAGCCTCGGCCCTTCGGACCTTACGTCCTTGCCCTTGACTCACGCTTCTAAACTCTAAACGCCGACCCTTCACTAGGAGTTTCTCATGTATAAAACCCTTGCAGGAATACTTGTATCAGTTGCGGTGAGCTTCGTCATTACCATCCCGCGACCGATAACTCGCGCACAAAACACTCCGCCGACAACTGCAGATTCGGGAATACCTCAATATGTTGTTTATCGCGTGTTGTTTCACGAAGCCTACCTGCGGAAACGCGAAGCACTAAAAGCAGAAGTTGCAGGGAATGCTCGGTTCTCTGCCGGATGGCGAAGTAAGTTTAGGCGCTACGCACAGTTGACTGAATCAGAGGCAACGCTTCTGGAACAACTTGCTGACGCTTGTGAAGCAGATGTTGCGGCCCAAGACGCAAGAGCACGAGAAATCGTTCGGCGCGATAAGGCACGTTATCCTGGAGGCGAAGTCAACGGAGCTCAGAACCTTCAAGCTCCCTCTCCCGAACTCTCACAAATGCAGACGGAGCGTAACGCCATCATCCTTAAATACCGAGATGCTCTTCGCTATGGCTTAGGGGAAGTGACGTTCGCTCGATTTCAAAAACTTTGTAAAGGACACGGTCGAGCGAAACATCAAACTCACCCCTTCGGTACAAGGAGGAGGTAGCCGATGAAAAAACCTCTCTGTAGCACGCTCATATTCTTTACATGCCTGATTTTTTGCTTCGACTGCGAAGGCAGACTCGGAAACGTGGGGCTCTTCATCGCTTTCCTACGACCTCGATACGGACACAATCACAGCAGTGAGCATAACGGAGACTGATTATTCCGCGAATGAGTTCTATGACGGCAGGGGGATAGCGACCCTGCAGGATGAGGCCGGAAACGTATTGGGTCAATCCGCTGCCACTGACACGACAGACGAGGGTTCAGTGTCAATCACTTTACAGTCTGTCGGGACGACTGAGAACTTCGGTCAGTATACGATTCGAACCTTCCACGGATTGCTGATGTCGATGCGTGACTACACAACAAACAGATACATCGACTATTGGAATTACTACTACAACACCGGCTTTTCAATCGATGGCTCGCCAACATATACCTTCCCAGGTCTCGGTCCATATATATTGAGGAGTATCTCGGCAATAGGCCTGGGGTATACGTCAGCTGGGTTGTGGGTTGGTCTTTCAGTTAGTGTGTTGAGTAAAGCTGCTCTGTACAACACATACACGAAAGTCGCGAATTGCAACGTACGGTGCCCGGTGGACCAGTACATAGCATCGTACAATATGGGCCAACATATAGCTGCAGGTGTGCCGTGGGTGGCACCGGGGAATACAATCTATTGCGCTAACATCAGCGCCGTACACAGCACCTCCTCAGCGACGAGTTGCCAAGACTTTTGGTACTGGCAACAGATTTGGTGGTGACGAACTTTCACAAAAGGATTACGCCGTGAACTTCATTCTAAAAATGGCGGGACTGTTTATTGGTTTGACGATATTAGCGTTAGTCATCCTGCGGCTAACTGGCGTTGACATGGGGATGCGGGTAACAGGCAATCTATTTGCAGCCAACAGCAGTATCTTTGTATGGTTATTGGCTGTTCTGTCAGCAATAGAGCTTTTAGTCGTCGCATCCTTGTTGTATTCCGCCAAATCAAGCTAGGCTGAGTCTAATCTAAAGCACTCCCATGTTTAGTGTGGAACAATGTTTCACGCTATAGCGCTCCGCGCAGATAAGGGCATTAACAAGCTCCGCTTCACTGCCTTCTCCCGCCGGAAAGCTGGAATTTGAGGTCTACTGGTCCTGCTTGTTCGCTCCAGCCAGTGTGCAGCGTTTTCTTAAATCAATAAGCAAAGGTTACCTAAAGCAACAATGCTTCCGAGGAATAAAATGCAAATTACTGCAATGAGGCAAATCTCTTCCATAAAATGTTTTCATTACGCGACTCTCGGCTTTCAGACTCTTTACTCTTAGCAGGTCACGTAAATGACCATTCTCCGTCAGCCAAATAAGGAAAGAATTGATGCCTCGTATATACGCGTTGCAGCAAGCCGCCGACATGCCCTTTCGCCGGAGCAAGGTGACCCTTTCACATAGTTGACTCTTGGTTAATGGGTCTTGTAGATTGAAGGCTCGGTACGATTATTGATAGAACAAGATTGTGTTTTCTGAAGAATTATTTACGTATCGCTTCTCGTTAACGAACTCTTTGAAAAGAACCTCCAGATTCGTACGCTCAATCTCCTCTGAATTGGCGTAAGTCACGGAAGAATATGGGGCCGTAGCTCAGCTGGGAGAGCGCATGACTGGCAGTCATGAGGTCAGGGGTTCGATCCCCCTCGGCTCCACCAAAAATTCGCACTTCTCCAACGCTCGAATCAAACCGCACACACTTTCACACACAAAACCGAATCTCAAAGAGCTTTTTTCAGCTTGCGATTGACCCGCTCAACATGCTCACGTGAGGGTCTACCCCGCTTACCATAAACTGGCACCGTTTTCAGCACTTGATCTTCAATCGCGTAATCTCTGCCGAGCCTGTGGGCCGTGAGCTTGCCCTCAGTGATCATTGAACGGACGCGCCGCTCACTGACGCCAAGCTTACTCGCTGCCTCGCTTGTGCTGAGTAATTTCATGCAGCAATTTACCCCTCGAATTAAATTACCGCAAGCGGATGTTATCGGTTTTTCCATTCCACTCCTGATTAAGACGCAGGGTTAATCTGTTAGTTTGAGCAATCGTAGACTAAGGCAGTCTACCTGAGTCAATTCAAGTTAGAGGAGAATCGAAAGATTGATTGAAGAAAAGCAAACAAACGAACTGAGATTGTTTTCCAAAGGCGAGATTGCAGAGTTGCTGGGATGTTCGGCAATGACAGTGCATCGACTCATCAGAGAGAAAAAGTTAGGGCATTACCGCATCGGCTCACGAGTGATGATCCCACAAAAACATCTGGACGCGTTCCTGATAAAGTGTGAACGCACACCAAAGACCGAAGCCGCCTGACAATTAGCGCCTTTACAGTTAGTGCGTTTCGTGCCAGGACGTAAGGTCAGGCACGAGTGGCATCGGCCCTTTTTCGAGGCAGTTGGGGAATGCCGGCAAACTGTTTAGTTACTCATGCTGCGTCTCTGCTCGGTGTCTCTTACCAAGCGCTGTCTTACATGATCGAGTCAAGA
>DATENN010000021.1:0-13730 GCA_035275045.1 Pyrinomonadaceae bacterium | reverse complement strand
TTTGATGCGACGGAGCCGTTGAAATTCCGGCGTATCGATCAAGCTCATGATCAACGAGCCTTCGTCGTCAGTACGCAGACTGATGATGTTATGAACTGGATCGCGGTAGATTCGTTCCGACATGATCGAGAAGAAGTGAGTTTAGCACGTCGCGTCGCATTGCTCTTCGTTGTAGCGGCTGGGTCGGAGCGCTAAGTTTGCTTTTCATATCGCAAACTGTCGGGCGGCGTTTGACGTTAGAGGCTATTCAACAATCGGCAGGCAGTGCGGGTTACAAACGATGGCGCGACCTACGGCCGAATCAAACATGTTGGTCGCTTGGCCCATGAACGGTGGCAACGCCGCCGGCGGTTCTGTCGTAAGAGTGGTTGCGGCCCACCTCCGGGCCCGTCCCGGGCGAGCCTCGTGTTGCCTTAAGTTGAATGGCTCTCCTTCTCCATATTTTTGGAGTTTTATTGCCAGCACTGGAAAAATCCAAAAGCCCGTTTTTGCTTACGGAGCGTCCCATAGGCTCTAAGCGCCAGAAAACACGGCGCTTAAGGCTGTGTCCAATTCGCGACATTTTGAGGTTTTTGTTGGGAATAAGACTTGCCAATACGCCCTCCCGAACTGATACGCAGTCTCGATCCCCAGGCAAGTTCTTAGGAAAACACAATTGAAACAGGAGACTTACTATATGAATAGCTTGCGGAAATTGGCCCCGTTTTTTGGGGTTATAGTATTCGCATTAGCATGTGTCTTCACAGCGCAAGCGCAAGTCACCACGGGTACCGTGCGTGGCGTCGTGACAGACCCCAACGGAGCCGTTGTGCCCAATGCAACGGTAACGATTACAAAGAAATCCACTAACACTTCAAATACTGCTACTACCGGCGCGTCGGGTCAGTTCGAATTCCCCAACTTGCTGGTCGGCGACGATTACGAAGTGAAGGTGGAAGCACCAAACTTCAAGACGTTGAACCTGAGTGATGTTCACGTGGTGGCCGGCCAGGTCAACGACCTGCCCGCGCAACTGCAGGTCGGCGCGGTCGGCGAAACGGTTAACGTAACCGCCGGCGGTACCGAACTGGTTGACACTACTACGACGAATCTCTCCAAGAGCTTCGGCGAACGACAGGTAGTCGATCTCGCGCAGACGAACGTTGGCGGCGCCTTTGGCGGCGGCGTTAACAATCTCGCGTTGATCGCGCCGAACGTCTCCAGCACCGGCGGCGTCGGTGTAGGCACTGGCGGTTCCGTCGGTGGTCAGCGTCCGCGCAACAACAACTTCATGGTTGATGGCGTCGATAACAACGACAAGTCCGTAACTGGACCAGCCGTGTACGTTTCGCCTGAAGTTGTGCAGGAGTTTTCGCTCCTGGCGAACCAGTTTTCGGCTGAGTTCGTACGCTCCAACGGTGGACAGTTCATTACTATCACCCGCTCTGGCACCAACGACTTTCACGGTTCGATGTACGGCTTCTTCCGTAATCGCTATCTGAACGCTCTTGACGTTCGTCAGCAGGAAGAGGGTTTCGTTCGCGAAAAGAACATTCCGGGCACGCAATTCCTGCCCCGCTATGACTTCTTCCGCGGTGGCATCCACGTAGGCGGCCCGGTATGGCTGCCGCGATTCGGTGAAGGTGGCCCAAGCTGGTGGAAGGGCAAAGATAAGCTGTTCTTCTTTAGCTCGTACGAACGGCTTCAGGTCGGCACCGGCGCTGTTCCGGCCGGTATCACGGCCCTGACGGCAGGCGGCCTCGCAACCGTGGCCGGCACCGCAGGCGTCTCTGCCACTAACCTCAACGTCTATCGGCAGTTCGTGCCTATCGCGGGAACCGCGAACGACACGGTCCGGTTCTGCAGTGTCCGTCCGAACGTTTCGAACGGTCTCTGCCCCGGCGCGATCATATTACTGCCAGTAGGTCCGGTAGATTTACCACCGCAGCCGCAGTTCAATAAGCAGAACAACTTTGTAGAGAACTTTGACTATACTCAGAGCTCTGCTACACAGCACCGCATCCGTTACAACTGGACGGACAACTACGGTGTCGGTTTGGCTGGCTTGCCGATCTTCAACGAGCCAGTTCCTTATAAGAACCGGTTGTTCTCGTACACGATGATTCACACTTTCTCGCCGTCGGTTGCGAACGAAACGCGCCTTGCGTATCGCCGTACCGACGCGTCGTTCCCGGTCACCACTCCGTTCCGGTTCCCGGGACTGAATGACACTACCTTCCCGAACATCGGCTTGCTGGATCTTGGCGTGGACATCGGTCCCAACGGCAACTATCCGCAAACCGGCGTCGAGAATAATTACCAGGTCGTGGACAATCTGACTTACACGATGGGTAATCACTCGTTGAAGTTCGGCGGTGACTTCCGCCAGGTCATCTCTCCGCAGACGTTCACGCAACGCGGACGTGGTGACTACCAGTACTCAGAAGCGCAGTATTTCTTCTACGACCAGGCCCCTGACTTCACTGCTCAACGCAGTGTTGGCGATGCGGTCTACTATGGTACGCAGAAAATCTTCTACGCTTTCGTACAGGATGACTGGCGGCTGCGACCGAATTTCACCTTGAACCTCGGTCTCAACTACTCCTATCAGGAACCGCCAAAGGGCACACAGCTCCAGGCGCTCAACGCAATCGCGAGCGTCCCCGGTCTGCTTGATTTCCACGCACCGAAAGCGCAGAAGAAAAACTTTGCGCCAAAGGTTGGTTTTGCCTGGTCGCCGAACTATACGAGCGGCATGCTGGGCAGCCTGTTCGGATCGAGTGGTAAGAGTTCAGTCCGTGCTGGGTTCTCGATGGGTTATGACTACATCTTCGACAACCTTTACATCCTGTCGCTGCCGCCACAAGCACAGCAGACAATCGACGTAACTGGTCCTCCGTACACCACGAACTTCCTGGCGAACGGTGGTATTCCCAACGTTCTGGCTCCTGCCACCGGCAGCGCGCTCGCAGCGCGTGCAGCCACTGGCGCCTGGGTGCCGGATCAGGAAGTGCCTTATTCACTGACGTGGACAGGCAGCATTCAACGGCAGTTCGGTACCAACTGGTCTGTCGAAGCACGCTACCTTGGTACGCGTGGTATTCACCTGCTGACGCAGAACCGCATCAACATTCAGGCTAAGGTAGGCAACGGACTTTCGGGTCTGCCGACCTTCTTTAGCGCGCCGACTCAGGCGCAGCTTGATGCGCTTCCGCTGACGCTTACACAAATCAACGCGCGCCCCAGATTGGTGCCGCGTTTTGGCAATGCTGGCTTTACCAGCCCGGTGGTCGGTTTCCTTTCAAACGGAAGCTCGACCTACCACGGTGCCTCGGGTCAGCTCGTTCGTCGCTTCAGCAACGGCTTCCAGATGACGGCCGCTTACACGTGGAGTCACTTGATTGACGATACAACCGCCGAGGTTTTCTCGACGGTGCTGAGCCCGCGACGTGTTCAGGACTTCCAGAATGTGAGAGCGGACCGGGCTGATTCAGCTCTGGATCGCCGTCACCGCTTTGTGACGTCGTTCATTTACGAACTGCCCTGGTTCAAGAACGACCACGGTCTTACTCGCACATTGCTCGGTGGCTTTAACTTCTCCGGCACGTACACTGCCGAATCAGGAGAGAAAGCTACAGTGCTGTCGGGTATCGACTCGAACTTGAACGGTGACTCGGCGGCTGACCGCGTTATCCTGAACCCCAACGGCGTTCCGGGTACCGGTAGCAGCGTGACCGCGCTCACCAACACCGCAGGCGAAGTTGTTGCATACTTGGCCAACAATCCAAACGCACAGTACATCCGTGCTGGCTTGGGCGCCATTTCGAACACGGCACGCAACACGTTGCAACTGCCGGGCATCAACAACCTCGATTTTTCAATCTTCAAAAACTTCCGCCTTGGAGAGACCACCAAGTTCCAACTGAGAGCTGACCTCTTCAATGCATTGAATCACCCACAGTTCATTCCGGGCTCGCCAAACGACGTTACGCCGATTGGCACGACCGGTGTGGGACAAGTCAACACGGTTAACTCGTCCACTTTCGGTCAGGCGAACCGCGTGTTTTCAAGTAATCCGCGTGTGATTCAGTTGGCTCTGAGGTTCGACTTCTAGCGCCACTTCCATCCTCGCGTTTACACGTTTGATAAGGTGGCGGGTTCAAATCCGCCACCTTGTTTTTTTCCCGCCAGGAGAACGTCATGCATTTCGCGAAGGTGATATGTAATTGCCGACCTCTACCAGTATTTGCTGCCTTAACTTTGCTCGGACTTTGCGCCGGCAACACACCAGCTCAACGAAACACCTCGAATCCTGCCAGAGAAGTAGTTCGTTCAATTCAGCGTCGAGACATGGACCAGATGCTGCAATACAAACTGTTGCCGGCATCGCGCGAAGAGAACGCGGCGCGGTTTATGGCGATGAAACAGATTGGCGAGGATTTTCACGAGCTGCAGTCCTTGAACAATAAAATGATGGCTGAAGCATGGGCGCAGAAGCAGCTAAATTATGGTTTTGTTTCTGACATGATCTCGCGAATCCGCGGCAGGGCCGCGCGATTAAAAGGCAACCTCAATCTGCCACCGCCGGCACACGCCGAGAAACCGCAGGCCACTGAACCGATCACGAATGAAGCGTCGTTTCGAGAGTCTTTATTGACTTTGGATCGCACGATAATGAGTTTCGTTACGAATCCGTTGTTTCAGAAGCCGAACACGATCGACGCTGAGCAAGGCGCCAAGGCGCGGCGCGATTTGGAGGTTGTTATGGACCTGACGATTAGTATAAAAAAGAGCGCGTCGCGGCTTAGTAAGGAGCACACGACCCCATAGCTCATCTTTTCGCGGATCAGTTTTCGAACTCCAGCAGGTGACCTAATTTCTGTTTCTTGGTCTTCAGATAACGTTCTGCGTTTTCGGTAGGTTCCACTTGAATCGAAACGCGCTCCACAATATTTAGACCCGCTTCTTCCAGCGCCTGCAGTTTCAGAGGATTGTTCGAAAGCACGCGCACCTGGCACAGACCCAAATCAAAAAGCACCTCGGCGCACTGCTTGTAATTGCGCAGATCGACTGCAAGTCCCAGCCGTTCGTTTGCTTCAACGGTGTCCGCGCCCTCATCTTGCAAGGCATACGCGCGAATTTTGTTGAGAATCCCGATGCCCCGTCCTTCCTGCTGCTGGTACACAATCGCGCCTCGTCCTTCGCGCTGGATCATTCGCATGGTCTCGTGAAGTTGCGGGCCGCAATCGCACTTGGTCGACCCGAATACGTCGCCGGTTAGGCATTGCGAATGAATGCGCACCAACGTGGGAATCTCGCGCCGCATCTCTCCTTTAAATAAGGCGACAAATTCTTCATTGCTGGTGAGCGAGCGATAGCCGGCAATTTGGAAATCGCCCCATTCAGTTGGCAGCCGTGCTATGGCGACGCGTTCAATGGAAAGTGGCCGTTCGACTTCGTCGCACGCCGTTGTAAATTCTTGTCTCACGTTATGATTCTTTCCGCTTGCCAAATGAAACCGAAGACAAATGCTTTATGGATTCAATGTAATTATAGGAGCAACATGAGAGGCCTTCAAGCAAGCCCAATTTTAATGCATTGCCCGCTACTGGCGCGCACGGTAGAATGCCGCCGTCAATAACCCGTTCCTTAGCCCAGTGCAGCTTGAGTAATCCCGTACTCGATGCTCAGTGACCAAAACCAAAATGATGCGTCCGTCGCGACTGAGAATCGCGAAGGCAAGCGGCAGGTTAAACGCGCCCAGGCGGATCGCCGGCCGGTGCTCGTTTCGTTGCGTGGCGAATTAATTGCCGCCCCAATCCCGCTTGAGCGCGCCGAGGTGATAATAGGTCGGGCATTGGAGGCTGACGTCCGCATAAATGACTTCCGCGCTTCACGTTTGCACGCCAGAATCAGTACGCGCGTCAACCTCGAAAATGGTGAGAGTTCCTATTCGATATCTGATCTTGGTTCGACGAATGGAACTTTGCTGAACGGCGACGCGATTAGCGATGCAGTACTCAATGATGGCGATAAGATCCTGATTGGCGATCATTTGTTCCGGTTCGATTTGCTTGATGAGATTGATCGCGAGTTTCAGCAGCAGATCCATCGTCTCTTGGCGCATGATGAACTAACCGGGTTGCTGACCAGCAAGTCGTTCTTTTCTGAGTTAAGACGCGAAGCTTCGCGTGCGCAGGCTGAATCGCTTCCGTTCTGTGTTTTGATGATGGACCTGGACCATTTTAAGGAAGTGAACGACACCTACGGCCATCTCGTCGGTAGCAAAACGCTGGAACAAACCGGGCACGTGATCAAGGCGGCATTGCGGGCCGGTGACGTTGCCGCGCGTTTTGGTGGCGAAGAGTTTGCCGCCTTTTTACTCGACGCTACTTACGCGCAGGGATTAGTAGCCGCCGAACGAGTGCGCGTGGCAGTCGCAGAGCACGTGTTTCCGGCAACGCGACAGGATTCTCTCGAGACTGACGCCACACATCGCATCACCATCAGCATCGGTGTCTCGGCTTTTCCGGACGATGCTACCGACCCGATCGAACTAGTCGAACTGGCCGACTCAGCCCTGTACCGCGCGAAACGGGACGGTCGTAATCGGATCTGCGCGTACCGGCCATCGCTGGCGGTGACTGAAGGGCCTTTGCCTTCCCGCCGTACCGCCTAAACCGGCGACAATTGTTTCTGAACGTAGACCCGCCGCGAGCGTGTAATGGGTCGGTTATGAGGATTTACTGCTCGGTTGCGCCCTCTTAAGTGAGACTGTATCCTTCAGCAGCAACATCCGCTGCAGCGCTTTTCCTCAGAATTGGAAGTATTTGTGCCTACTAAGTTAAATCTTGCCAACCGGCCATTCAGCAATCATTCCTTGCCGTGGATCATCACGGCCATCGTGGTGTTTGTGTCGCTGATTAGCTTGTTTTTCATCGTTCGCGCCACTCGCACGGCAAATGCACAGTCGCTCGCGGTTCAGAACAATATCAACGCCTTAGGGCAACAGGAACAAGCATTGCGCCGTCAAGCCGAGGCGGTCAAAAATTCGCTGACTACCGAACAATTGCAAACCTTGGACGCCGCGCATGGACTAGTCGATCGTAAACGCTTCTCGTGGTCACGTTTGTTTGCCGACCTCGAGGCGGCGCTTCCGGGTGCGGTGCGTGTCAAGAGTATCGCCGTGCGTCGCGTGGTCACGCGTGGCGACGAAACACTTGCGGAATTGGACCTCACTGTCGTGGCAAAAACGCCAACGATCGTTACGGATATGATCGCCGACATGGATCGCGCTGGCGTGTTTCATTCGGAGTTGCGAGCACAGAACTTGCAGCGTGGCCGGGGAGAGAGTGGCGCTGAATACGATCTCGCAGTGACCTACCGGCCGCGTGCCGGCACCGCGGTGGAAAATACGACCATAGCCTCGAATGCGGCGGCAGGAGGCGAGCGATGAGCGAGACGCTTCAATCGCCACCGAAGCGGCAGCTTCGAGTGCGGCTCGACACTTTGCGCGCGCGCCGTTCATCCGGAATGTTTGGCCCGGCGGAGATCGCAGCGGTTGCCGGCAGTGCGTTCATCCTTATTCTGGTAGTTGTCGCCTACCTCTATTTTCTGGTGCCCGCTCGTGCGCGTCGCGCAACACTGGAAATGCAGCGCGCCCAACTTCAAACCGAATTGCGCAGCTCGCAGGATTTTTTAACGCGGGGTCAGACCACCGACGCGACTGTTCACGCAATCACTCAAAGTCTTGAGGCTTTTGAAACTACTGGTTTGGCTGAAGCCAACCCCGGCCGCATGGGCTTGTACGACACCCTTAACAACATCATTCGTGCCAACGGCTTGCGTAATACATCAGGGCCCACCTACACGCCGCTCGACGCGCTGGGTGCAAAAACAACGACCGGTCAACGTGCCGCTAACACAAAATGGCAAAGTATTTATCCGGGAATTGAGATTAGCGTAACCGTCGAAGGGCAATATCAGAATCTGCGCCGCTTTGTGCGCGACATTGAGGCGAGCAAACAATTCATCATTATTAATACGGTCGAGTTGGAACGCGCGACGGAATCTAACTCTCCGATAAGCGATACGACATCAGGCTCAGCGCGCCCGTCATTGGTTAGCCTTCGAGTCGAAATGGCAACCTATTTTCAACGCGCGCCAGTAGCGGCTGCGCCGGCAGGCGATTAGCACGTTTAGTTTTGAGCAATGCAACTTAGCGATACTAACAACCCCGCAGAGCGGAAAAAACTTATTTGGGCGCTGGCTCTGGGCGTGGTTGCACTCATCCTGCTTTGGTGGACCTTCATCGGTTTTGGTGGTGGAACTAAGACGCCCAGCCGGCCCGTTGCAAGTCAGTCGCCTGGTGTGCCAGGCCCGGTGTCGGCCAAGCCTTCTCCGTCTCCTGCCACGCAGCTGTCCGAAGACATTCTGCAGCGGCTGAGTCCGGTCAATTTCCAGATTGCGATGGCTGCGGCTCCCGAAGCGCGTCGCAATATCTTCGCCTACTACGAACGTCCGGTGCCGGTGGTTGTCGCTTCCGTCCCTACACCGACGCCAACGCCGACGCCGCCCGTCCTGCTTGCGACTGTTTCTCCGGCAAATGTCTACGCGCGCACCGGCGATTTCACAATTGAGGTCACTGGCGACAAGTTCACGCCACAGCTGCGCATCGTTGTCGATAACACCGAACTGCCAACGCGCTACCTCAGTCCGCAACAACTGTCGGCGACTGTGCCGGCAAGCCTGATCGCCAACCCGGGTGGCCGCCAGGTTATGGCGAAATCGACCGATGGCACACTCTATTCAAACGTCGGTACGCTCACGGTCACTGCTCCGCCCACACCAAATTACAACTACATCGGGATCATCGGTACGCCGCGATACATCGACACCGCCATTCTTCAGGACAAATCGTCGAAGGACACGTTGAATGTGCAACGCGGTGATTTGTTGAGCGGTAGATTTCGCGTGACGAGTATTTCGGAAAAGGAACTCGTCCTGATGGACACCAACCTCAAAATCAAGCACACGATCGCTTACTCGCAGGGCGGCCAAGGCGGCGCAACACAACGTCCGACTCCCAGACCAGAGAGTGACGATGATGAACCATAGGCGTGGACCACACCACAATATATGGACTATCCGACAGCGCTTGGATCGCGACTGCTACCGGTCGCATTCGGCATCTCGACGCGCGGCTGAGGGTGGCTACACGCTCGTTGCGCTACTCGCGCTCATGACGATCCTCGCTCTCTACGCTGCGGCGGCAGCGCCTGCTATCCAACAACAAATGGTTCGCGAGCGAGAGAAGGAAGCGATCTTTCGCGGCGAGGAAGTGGCTGAAGGTATCCGCCGCTACTACGGCTATCAGCAAAGCAGAGTTGGTAACGGAGACGCTGCCTTGCCACGTTCGATGGACCAGTTACTTGAAGGTGTTTCAGTAGGGACGAAGAAGGTCCAGGTGTTGCGACGTTCGTCGGTAAAAGATCCTCTCTCACAATCCGGCGAGTGGCATTTAGTTCAACCTCGCTCGAACGAACTCACCGATTTCGTTCGCGCGATTATGTTATACGCACAGGATACGCGCCCCGCCACTAATGACCCGCAACTTAAACAAGTGGAACTACTTATGGCTCCGGTGGTGGTGCCAACGTTGGGCATCGCTAACTCAAGCAGCACGTCGTCGGTAACCACTAATTCCGATGGTCCATTCATCGGCGTGAGTAGTGAAGACACTTCAAAGTCAGTTTTGTATTACTACGGGATCGACCACCACGACGGTTGGATCTTCACACCTCTCTTCAGATAGAAACTTAACTCAAACTTTTCGTTTAGAGTTTTGATCGTTTCCCTCGTCGTCGTCAGTAACATGCGATCCAATTCCTCGAGCTCGCTACTTGTGTCGTCTCATTAGAGTTGATTACGTCACTGACAGTGATCCTCGCTAACAAAAAATGTCGTCATTCATGAGTTGCAACGTTCAAAGCAGAGGAAAATATTTTTCACATGACAAGTAATAAGTTGTTGACATAGCGAGCATTTGCGTTTATATAGCAAGATGTTGTGCGCCGTTTACTCTAGCCCACAAGACCCAAGCAAGCACAGTATCTTGTGGTTATGACTTAAACCCAAAAAATCTCGAAACGAAGGAGCAAACAGAATGGCAACTAAAAAAGGTGGAAAGAAGTCAGCGAAAAAAGGTGGCAGCAAGAAGGGCGGTTCGAAGAAGGGCGGCAAGAAGGCAGCCAAGAAGAGATAGTTCAGACCTCGACGGTAGAACTGCAAACCCTAACTGGCGCACACAAATCTTTCAGGCCAGCGGGCCTTCCAAAAGGAACGACGAGCACTTCAAGCGAATCTCGTCGTTCCTTTTTGTATTTTGTGTACCTGCAATTGCGCTTACTTCCAGCTATCAATGCTTCGCATCGCTCTAGTCGAGCCCGAGATTCCACCGAACACCGGTAATATTGCGCGGCTTTGTGCCGCGACGAATGTCCCTCTTCACATTGTGGGCCCCACCGGCTTCCGGCTGGATGACAAAGCAGTGCGTCGCGCCGGACTCGATTATTGGCCTTTCGTTAATTTGACGCGACACATCGATCTGCAGGCGTTGCAAGACTCGCTGCCCGACGCGCGCTTTCTCTACTTCACTACCAAATCCAGAAAGAGCTTCGTTGATTGGCACTTTCAGCCCGGCGATTGTTTGATTTTTGGGCCCGAAACGCGCGGCTTGCCTGCGCCCTTATTGCAGGCGAATTGGGATCGGTGCCTTACCATTCCAATGTTCAATCCGGAAGTTAGAAGTTTGAACCTGGCGACCGCGGTTGGGATTGTTTTGTATGAGGCGTTGCGGCAAATGGGACATCTAACATCACTCGATCATCCGTCCCGGTAGTAAGCGAAGGGATCGGAAGCTCCAGGTCGAACATCCATCTTCCAAGCCGTACGCGGGAGTTATTCACGACGAAGTGTTAACATCCCCGGTTTGACCTTGAACCACGTTTTTTGAAGATTGATTACTGTGCCACTGAATGAGTAACGAACGTACGAACATTAGAAACATCGCGATTATCGCTCATGTCGATCATGGGAAGACCACCCTCGTCGATGCGATGCTGCGCCAATCAGGCACCTTTCGTGACAACGAACAAGTACGCGAGCGGGTGATGGACTCGATGGACCTCGAGCGAGAGCGTGGCATAACAATCATGGCCAAGAACACGGCCGTCCATTATCGCGACACGAAAATCAATATCGTCGACACACCCGGCCACGCGGACTTTGGTGGCGAAGTTGAACGCGTATTGAAGATGGTCGACGGCGTTATGTTGCTAGTTGATGCCGCGGAAGGCTGCCTGCCGCAGACGCGATTCGTATTACGGAAAGCACTCGAAGCTCGCTTGCCGGCGATTGCAGTGGTGAACAAGATCGATCGACAGGACGCGCGTCCGGAAGAGGTGGTCAACGAGATCTACGAATTGTTCCTCGACCTGGATGCGACGGACGAGCAGATCGAGTTTCCCATTCTCTATTCGATTTCGCGCGACGGGGTGGCGAAGAAAGCTCTTGATGACGACAGTTCCAGCTTGCAACCGTTGTTTGAACAGATTGTGACTACCATCCCGGCGCCGCGCGAGCTGAACGCGGATGCGTTGCAGTTGCTGGTTGCTAATCTTGACTACAGCGAGTATGTCGGAAGGCTGGCGATCGGCCGCATTTTCTCCGGCGGCATCGCCATTGGCGATCAGGTTGCAGTGGCGAAAGCGGATGGTGCACTCAGAAAAGTGCGCGTCAGCCAGCTTTACGCTTTCGAAGGTTTAAAGCGCGAACCAATCGAGCGGGCGGAATTTGGCGAGATCGTAGCGCTGGCCGGCATTGACGACATTGAGATAGGCGACACCATTACCAGTGCGGATAATCCGCATCCTTTGCCTGCCATTGCAGTTGACGAGCCGACTATATCGATGATTTTCGGCGTAAACAATTCGCCTTTTGCAGGTAAAGAAGGCCGCTTTGTTACGTCTCGCCAACTTAAGGAGCGTTTGGATCGCGAAACGTTGGGTAACGTGGCGATCAGAGTCGCTGAAACTGCATCGCCGGACCAGTTCAATGTGTCAGGACGCGGGGAACTACAGTTGTCCATTCTGATCGAGATGATGCGGCGCGAAGGTTACGAGCTGCAAGTTTCGAAGCCCGAAGCTATTACGCATCAAAATAATGGTGTCGTCTTTGAACCGATCGAATTAGTAGTTATCGATTGTCCGGAAGAATTCATTGGCGTCGTCACTGAAGCAGTCGGCCGTCGCAAGGGGCAGATGACTAAGATGGTGAATCACGGCACCGGTCGCGTGAGGCTCGAATTCGAGACGCCATCGCGAGGCCTGATCGGCTTTCGAAATGAATTTCTAACCGAGACAAAAGGCACGGGTTTGCTCAACACGTTATTTTTGCGCTGGGGTGAGTGGCAAGGCGCCTTGCGTGGCAGGGCTACGGGCTCGCTGGTAGCAGATCGCACGGGTGAAACAACGACCTACGCACTTTTCAATTTGCAGGAACGGGGAACGCTGTTTGTGCGGCCGGGCACGCGTGTGTACGAAGGAATGATAATCGGTGAGAATGCACGCGCCGTGGATCTGGACGTCAACGCCATCAAGGAAAAGAAGCTGACAAACATGCGGGCGTCGACCGCCGATGAGGCGATGCGTCTGGTACCACCCAAAGAACTGTCGCTGGAACAGGCAATTGAATTCATTGCCGACGACGAGCTGGTCGAAGTAACGCCAAAGAACATTCGCTTGCGCAAGCGAATTCTCCGCTTCAACGAGCGACCGAAACGCAAGGAAAGTTGATGGCGGTGAAGCGCGACTTTCTCAGCTATCTCGGACCCGATCGAATCTATCCCATCACTGATCGATTGGCATCAGGTCTTTCTCATGCTCAACAAGTGGCAGAGTTTGGACGTCGAGGTTTCCGCCTTGTCCAGCTACGCGACAAACATTTATCTGCACGCGAATTTTTCAGAGAGGCCGAAGAGGCGCGGACCGTCGCCCGCGCTTACGGGATGCGGTTGATAATCAATGACCGCGTCGACGTGGCGTTGGCTGTTCGAGCCGACGGAGTTCACCTGGGTCAGGACGATCTTTCGCCTGAAGCGGCGAGGCATTTATTGGGTGACGAAGCGATAATTGGCTTTTCGACGCACCATCTCGCGCAGGCGCAATCCGCCTTAGAACTTCCTATCAATTACCTCGCGCTGGGGCCAATTTTCGGCACGATTTCCAAGGAAAATCCCGATCCCGTGGTGGGCTTGCAGCAATTAGGCGCAATCAAATCGGGCGTGCCGGGCATCCCCGTCGTCGCGATCGGCGGCATTAACCGGGCCAATCGCGCCTCGGTATTGGCCGCGGGCGCCGATGCAGTCGCTGTCATTAGTGATCTATGGCCGGCTCGTTGACCCGTAGAAGTCGCCTTCCTAACAATTTTTACTTGCGTTTATCGTTGTTGTGCGCGAGAATTGCTGCGCCAAATCGGGCCATCGCTTAAATGATGGCCACCCGCCCGTTGGTCCAACCACTTTTCCGGGGTCTCAAAAAATAAATGAGTTTCTTTGATCTGCCGCCCATTATCGAGCGCATGCTGCTTGTCTCAGACAAGATCAGCGACTTGAATTTTTCCGTCGGTCAACTTCCGCAAGTGGAGGTAAACGGCAAGCTTACCGCCGTCCAGCCGCTGGGAATGCAAAAGTT
>DATENN010000020.1:0-6324 GCA_035275045.1 Pyrinomonadaceae bacterium | reverse complement strand
GCGCTCTCGAAATGGTACGCAACCTTGAAGCGGCATTGAAGAGTGACATTGGAACGTTGAGCTGGATGGGTGAAGCAACGCGCAAACAAGCGATCGTTAAGCTCGAGGCATTCCTTAACAAGATCGGCTATCCCGACAAATGGCGTGATTATTCGTCAATGCAAATCGATCGCGGATCGTACGTACTCAATCGCTTTCACGCGAATGCGTTCGACAAACGCCGCGATATAAACAAAATTGGCAAGCCCGTTGATAAGACCGAGTGGGGCATGTCACCGCCGACTGTTAACGCCTACTACAATCCGCAAATCAACGAGATTGTTTTCCCCGCCGGCATCCTTCAACCGCCTTACTTCGACGCCAGTGCGGACGATGCGCTGAATTATGGCGGCATGGGCTCGGTCATCGGACATGAAATGACGCACGGCTTCGACGATGAAGGGCGGCAGTTCGATTCCACCGGTAATCTTTTCAATTGGTGGACGGATGCTGATCTCAAAGCCTTCCAGCAGCGAGCTGAATGCGTCATCAATCAGTTCAGTGGGTTCGAAGTTGAAAAAGGCCTGAATGAAAACGGCAAGCTGGTCGTGGGCGAATCGATTGCCGACCTCGGCGGGCTCGTGGTCGCGTACGCCGCGTTCCAGAAAGCGATGGAAGGCAAACCTCGAGTGAATATCGATGGGTTCACGCCGGAACAGCGCTTCTTCCTTGGTTACGCACGCGGTTGGGCCACCAACACGCGTCCGGAATTTGCGCGGTTGCTGGTGAACGTCGATCCACATCCACTGCCGAGGTTCCGCGTTAATGGACCACTGTCGAACATGCCGCAATTCGCCGCAGCATTTCAATGCAAGGCGGGCGACGCCATGGTCCGTCCGGAAAACGAGCGTTGCCAAATTTGGTAACCACTTGGATGATCGGTGCAGTGAGCGACAACTTGCTGCACCTGTCAATCCAGTTGTATGTAGCTTAAGAGGAGCGTCAAATGATCTTGCGCAAACGAATATCAACTTATCCACTCGCCGCATTATTTGTTCTTGTATTCGCTCATTACGCTTTGCCACAGACGCCGCCGGCGATTCGGCTGCCACGCCCCAGCCAAAAAGCCAGCGTCATGCAAACTGTAGGCGTGACGGACATTACTATCACTTACAGCCGGCCGGGTGTAAAAGGACGTCGCATCTGGGGAGATCCGGTTGCGTCGCAGGCCGGCACAAAAGGCGAGGCGACGCTCGACGATCAAAACGTTCGGCCTAAGGATGCGCCGATCGTTCCCTGGGGCCACGTTTGGCGTACGGGAGCGAACGAGGCCACGACGTTTGTTGTGACCGACGATGTTTTGATCAACGGACAGAAACTTGCAGCCGGCAGTTACAGCCTGCACACAATCCCTACGAAGGACGAATGGACCATTGTCTTCAATGGCACTTCCAATCAGTGGGGAAGTTTTAATTACGATCCAGCCAAAGACACACTGCGTGTGAAAGTTAAACCACAATGGGTCAACGAAAATCAGGAGTGGTTGGAATACTCCATGCCGGTGGTTACTCCAAACACCGCGCAAGTTGTGATTCGCTGGGAAAAAGTCGCAGTGCCGTTTACTGTCGAAGTGCCCAATGTCGAAGCCGTCTGGCGCGCCAAGGTCGATGCAGCCATCGCGGCTGATCCAAAGAACGAGGTTCTTCCGCTTCAGGTCGCGAACGCCTACGCGAACGATGACAAATGGGATGAGGCGCTGAAGTGGGTCGATCAATCGATCAAGGTTAAAGAGACTTTTCGTAACCTTGCAGCCAAGAGCCAGTTCCTTTATCTCGCGGGACGTAAAGAGGAAGCATTTACGCTGGGCGAACAGGCCATCGCAAAGGGCAAAGCTGATAAAGTCGACACCTCAAATTTTGAGAAACGACTGGCGTCGATGAAAGCCGGCAAGCTGTAATCGCACTCTACAACAAAAATTTTCCGGGCGGGGCTTACTCTCCGCCCGCGTTTGTTTAGGCCGATCAAAAGTCAACCACCTTTTAACTGCCGGGTTATCAAGGACTCGGCAGTTGTTTACAAGTGAGCTAAAATTAGCGCCATGAAAAACCTGAATTTCGCCCCCGCTCGCGCCCTATCTCTTCTTCTAATCATTGCTTTCACTGCTTCACCGCTGTGGGCCACCTGTGGCGGCGGTGGTGGTGGCGGCGTAGGTGGAATGTCCGGTGGCGGCGGCTCCACGCCAACGGTTTATTACGTCCCATGGAAGATCAGGCAAACAACCGATCCTGCCCCGCAGGGTTTGGTGCTTTACTGGTTTCCGGCAACCACCGCGGAAGTTAAGAATTCAAGCCTGCGCGCGTCACGCATCCTGACGTTGTACGCCTCGCAATGCGTTTCAATGGAATTGGCCGACACGCAGTTGCCGAATGCAGCCACGCTAATCGGTGATTCGAAGTTGCCGATCGCCGTGTTGGTGAATCCCGACGGCTCGCCCGTTAACAAGCTTGAAAACACGAATGGCAAACTAAAGGTTGAGCAGGTCGAAAAGCTGGTCGAGACCGAAGTAAAACAACGCGAGTCGGCGCTCGATAGCGACCTTAGAGATGCAAAAGCGAAAGCCGCGGCCGGTGATAAAGACGCAGCGGTAAAGCTTTACCAATCGGTCGCAACGCAAAAATGCATGTTTCCAAAGAAGGCGAAGGACGCAGCTAACGCGCTGAAGAAACTTGGCATGAATTATGAAGCTGCCATTCCGGCCACGCCGGTATTCGACCGGCAGATCAGCGCGCTCATCGAACGCACCATGCAGCGCGGCCTTTTAGCGGAAATGAATGCGCAGTACGTAACCGCAGAAAAATTTTATTTGAAAGCGAACCGCATGGACCCTGCGGATCCGGCACCCCTCCGTTATCTTGGAGAACTGTACCGGCACCATATCGGCAACTGGGAAAAAGCGCGCGCAGTCTTTGACGAGATTCTGGACATGTCCGCTGATCCATTGTCGCGCGCGGTGGCGCTGCATGGGTTGGGTAAGATGACAATCCATGAGGGCGAGTTCAAGAAAGGCTTGTCCTTAATGGAACAGTCGATCGCCGAGTTTCCGCTCGCGCTCGCGTATCGAAACCTGGCCGTCTACTGGAATTCCGAAGGCGAGTTTGCGAAGGGCAACGAATACACGCAAAAGGCGCTCGCCCTTGATCCAAAAGATCCATACAACCTGGTTTTCGCCGCGGTTTTTATGGCTGCGGTCGGCCATCGCGAAGAGGCGTTGAAGATTGCACAGAAGAACGCCGGTCTGTTGCCGGCTTCCTACAATCTTGCAGCGATCTACGCGCAAAATGGTCAACGCGATAAGGCGCTGGCATTTTTGAAGCGTCACTTCTATCAGTACGAGCGTTATCGGTCCGTAAGGTCAAAAGAAATGATGGAAGCTCGCGTTGATGCGGTCTTTGATTCGCTGCGCGCCGACTCAGGATTCCTGGCACTCACGAGCGATGCCGACGGTCGTTTGCAGATGCCGCTGAAGGGCATGGGCAATCGTTCGGATGCGAACAGGTGACCGGTGGGCGTCGCCAGGTTGACAGACGAAAACACGATCGTTCCGCGCGAAAGCAAATACGCACGCGTCGAACGTGAACGGCGCTATGTGCTGCATGACTTACCCGAAGGACTTACGCGCGCGGATCCCCACCTGCAAATTACTGACAACTACATTACTGGGACAAGATTGCGAATCCGCAAGGTTCGCGATCCGCGCACTAACAAATGGACCGTTAAGTTCACGCAAAAGTTCAATACCGATCCGGCAGACTTTTCCCGCACTATAATCACAAACATTTACCTGAACGCATTGGAAGCGGAAATGTTTGCGACGTTTGACGCGAACGAAATTCGCAAGAACCGCTACCGGTTTGTATTTGAAGGAAGAGAATTTTGCATCGACATGTTTCTCGGCGATCTATTCGGACTCGTCCTGGCAGAAACCAGTTTCGATGACGACCGGCAGTTAGATGATTTTCGGCCACCGGCATTTGTGCTCGCCGAAGTAACCAACAATCAGGTCTTCAGTGGCGGCCAGCTATCGCAATTGAGCTTTGCCGACGTCCGGAAAGAAATACTCAAGCTTGCGGCGGTGCCAAGCGCGACCCGCGCATGAGCCATGCAACGTCTCACGTTAACCATCGTTGCGATTGTCGCAATCGCGTTCGGCTGTATCTGTTGTCGTAAAAACAACAGCCCACAAATACAACGGAGTCCCGTGGCGACGACTGACCAACACGCCACCGGTGGTGCAACACCAGCAGCCGAAACTCGTTACTTCAAAGGATCGATCGGAAGCACACTCGGTCTACAGATGAAGCTGGTGCGTGAAGGCGCCGTGCTCAGCGGTAGCTACTTTTATCAAAAAGTCGGGACGAAGATCGATTTGCGTGGCTCAATCGACTCAAACAACAATATTGCCCTGGACGAGTTTGACGCCAACAACAAATCGACTGGTTCATTCAAAGGCACATGGAAAGTCGGCGAGGACGGCATGGTTGCGATTGCCGGAAGTTGGACCAAGCCCGGCGGTAGTAAATCAACGGCGTTTTCATTAGAGCAGGAACCGATCGAGTTCACGAATGGACTGGAAATAGTTGCGCGGCAGGTTAAGGAGAATAATAAAAAACTCAAGTACGAGATCGATGTTGAGTATCCCGAGCTGGCCGGGTCGACTGATCCCGCGGTGGCAAAATTCAATCAACTTGCGCGCAACCGCGTGATGAAAGAAGTGGTTTCGTTTCGGAAGACGATGAACGAAACTGCAGGTGAAGAAAATCCGGTTGATACAGAAACTGGCAGCGACCTGGGGGCGGGTTACACCGTCGCTTTAGCCAAAGATAACTTGTTAAGCATTCAGTTCGACATCGGTGGGTACTCGGCTGGCGCCGCGCACCCCAATTCTTATTCTGACGTCATAAATTTTGATTTGCGGAATGGTAAACAACTAAAACTTGCCGACTTGTTCAAGCCCGGCGCGAAATATTTACAGGCCATATCGAGCTATTGCATTCGAGATCTCAAGAAGCAATCGAAAGAGAAGGGCGACGATGGAATGCTGGATGACGATTGGATACAGCGCGGCGCCGGCACTGATGCGAACAATTTTCGTAGTTGGACCATCACGAAAAAGGGACTCGGCATAAATTTTGATTCGTACCAGGTTGCCCCATACGCAGCCGGACCTCAGTTTGTGCTTGTCCCTTATTCGGCTTTAAAAGACATCATCAATCCGGACGGACCTTTAAGTCAGTTTGTTACTCAGGAATAGTCAATGAATCGCCTGGTGGGAATCTGGATAGTAACCGGCGGGATTTGTTTGATCGCGATTGGCTTTCTCGTCTATTCCGGCGGTTTGAACTGGTTCGGCAAACTGCCTGGAGACATTCGTTACGAAACCGAACGGGTCCACTTCTATGCGCCCATAGTGTCGATGCTGCTGATTTCGCTGGCGCTAAGCCTTATCTTTTACCTGCTGCGCCGCTTCTTCTAAAAATTCTTTAGCTAGGCAACTTCCGCAACGCCGGTTTCGGAGTAATCGCTTGCGTGCAGTCTGGTGAAGTAGACCGCCAGAACGAACGCCATAAACATGATTGCGGCGCCGGTCCAATAAGTCACGAACAACGAGTGATCGCTCATGTAGTGTGGATTGCCATCAGCGCCGCGATACGCAATCGCGCTGTGAATCAACACGGCGGCCAGCGCCGGTCCAACCGCTCGCGCCAGGCTGGCAACTGATTGGGTAACGCCTAATACGCTGCCCTGGTTTGCCGCCCCGACGCTTTTGGACGCGAGACTGGTCAGCGATGGTGTGGCCAGGGAATTTCCTGCTGAAAAAATTCCGCCGCCGATTAATAAAGCCAGCAACCCGCCCGTTTGTGGTCCAACGAAGGGGACCGCAAAAAGGCTGCCGGCAAAAAAGAGCGCGCCGATTATTACCAGCGGCAGTTCGCCGAAACGCTTCACCAACTTTCCAATTAATCCGCCCTGGATAATCACCGCAATTATTCCAACGTAGGCAAAAAGATAACCGGTGTGCTGCGCGTCATAGCCAAACCTGAACATCGTATAAAGCGAAAACGCAGTCGTCATAATTGAGAAAGCGACGACGAAGAAAAAATAAATCGTCAGCACAAAGCTTAAGCGCGGTTCTTTAAAAGACTGCAACAGGTTTGCAAATCCTCGACCACCGGCTGCTGAGTTTCGCGCCGGGTGATCGCGCGTCACTGTTTCAGGCAATGTGAAATACAAAAGCATTGCGTTCGCGAAACACAAACCAGCGGCGAAGAAAAAAGGAACTGCCAC